>JAMOPH010000033.1 GCA_027064665.1 bacterium
GCTGTCCCAGCATCGTGGCTCGGAGAACCAGAACAGAGGATCATCGGCAAAACCAGCCTCTCTGCGGAACGCCAGAAGTCGCCTCTGCGGAACTCCAACTGTCGCTCCATCAATCAGAATTCCCCCGGCACGACCTATTCTAAAACGCAGTCTGTTCCACGCCGGACGCCGGTCTAATATTATCAATTTTCTAATTAGATGTCCCAGAATTTCTATTCTCATCCGTGTATCGGCATCAAGGCGCCACTCAACATAGCCCTCGCCGTGGTCAATCACCTCCGGCTGAATCGGTCGGCGGGGATTATAATCGTCCCAGCCCACAAACCACAAATACCAGACCGCATCCTCCCCGGGAAGTCCGATTCTCACAAACGGTAATCCGCTCTTTTTGGGCGCAAACGCCAGATGAAGGTCGTGCTTGACCACCTCAAAATAGTAATTTGAGTAGTATTTGCCGTCCCGCGGATTAGTATCTATAGGCACCAAAAGACCGCTATTCGGGTCGCGATAGAACCGCCGCTTGACAGATATTTCTACTTTCCGCCGGCGACCACTTTTTTCTAATAAACTCGCCGTTTTTGTCAGCGGTTTTCCAATCATTCTGCCGCCTCCCTGCCTGAATAGAACCACCATCGCCACGGGACAGTGTCTGCCAATGTATCAGCAAAACGAATTATAATCATTGTATCCGCCAGATAGAACTCGCCGGGATGCCACAACATCCCATCTTTATACTGCACCATCACAGCGGAATTAGCATCTATTCCGGAGAAAAATGCGGTATCCTCAATCTGTCCCGGTGAGGCAACCTCAATTCCACGATATATCGGTGAATTTATAGTTAGCGCATCATTCTTCCGAACAAATCTGGTGAAAATCACAGTATCTTTCGGCACATATTTGATAGCGAAAACCACCTGTGCCCCAATTTGATCTATAGTTGGTGATATAACTTCTATTTCAACCTCATTAGGACCATCATAATTTATATTCGGTGAGGAAATCTCCACCCTATATCCATTGTATTCCTCACAATACGGGTCGCCATATGAGGGAAAATACTCCGGACATATAACATATTCCGTGCCGTTGAGCCACATTCGGGGGATACATCCTGCGCCAATTACATATAGAACTAATTTCGGCGAACAGTTTTCAATCTCTGCCGGCGGGATTTTGAGCGCCCCGCGCATATATAGTCTCCGCAGGTCAAAGGTGCCGAAAAAGTGAAGTGCATCGGCGAAAAAGCGGGAATCGTATCGGTGTCCGGTGGCGATCATCCCCTCCTCGCCGTCGCAGGCTTTCTCCGACGGGCAGAACTCAAATTTATATGCGTTGTCCCCCAATGTGCCAATTTCCGAAAACAGCGTATCCACAGGGCGGGAAAAGACTATCGGACAGTCGGTATGATCGGGATTGAAGTTCTTATAGAATATATCTCTAATTTTCCTCCAGCGCCAGACTGCCCCGCCACCTGTGGGGTAGCAAAGATACAGCGAATCGTCGGCGATTCCGTCTGCCTCCAAAAGCGCTATAATACTGTCCACATAGCCCAAAGTTTCGTTATCATAAGTAGGGATATACTGCGCCGGCGCCGCCATTTGAAAATTCAGTGCTCCCACATCAGAAAAATCTATCTCGCTCCACGGAACATCGTCCCAATAAGATAAATACCCCTCGTAGGTATCAAAATCTCGTGTCATAGGAAAAAGATATTTGAATCGCACCAACCACGAACCATCTATTGCGGCAATTGGCTCTATTATAGTATCATCACCGGGCAAAATTATAAACGAATCCGGATTAAATCTAACCTCAAACAGCGCCTCATCCGGCGGAATGCGATATTCCGGCACCATTTTCTCATCAAATTCCGGCAAATTTATCATCCCAATAATATCTGCAGAACCTACTCTATCCTCGCCATCGGAAATCGCCAATCTAATCCCAGATGAGACACCTTCTCCGGCTGAACATCGGCAGGTGTCCTCGGGCGGGTAGGTTTCGCTCCGATACAGATGGAGCAGAACCGCGGTTGATGTGGTTTCGGCGTAAAACCACTCAAAAACCCTCTTTCCCCCACAAAAAGAACACAATATCTCCCCATCGCTGGCGAAAAATGTATCGCAGTAGGGCTGATTTCTAATATTCCACAGCATATATTCATCGCCAGATATCGCAGGGTCGGGGTCAATAATCGGCGCAGATATCGTATCAAGATTGTCCTTTTCGCCAACAACTATAATAGTATCCCCCTCCAAGGGCACCTTTGCAGTCTCACCGACGGATACAATCACACGGAGAGTCTCAAAATCGGTAGGATAGCATTTTTTCTGCTCGCAGATAGAATCCAGCGCCACCACGGTCTCAGCGTAGGTGAATTCTAATTTCTGGACGAACTGCGCCGGGATTCTATCCTTGCCGGTGCTGCGGATTATCTTTTCGGTCTCAACCGAGTCGGCGCGGAGGAAAACCGGCAAATCCTTCGCCCACAGACTCCCAAGCAAAACCAGCAGGGCAAAAAATCTCGTCCTCACTTGATACCTCCTTTTTGCTGATTTTTTCGCAAATTTTCTCTTGACATCCGGGGAACGATTCCAATAATCGGGGGGAACCCCAAGGGGCTGGTTGTCCCCGGATGGATATGCCCAGCGGGGAAGAGTCGCAAATAAGGCGCACCGCAAGGATTTCAATAACCGAGGGGATTTTCGCCCAGGTTTACAGTTCCCTTGCGGCGCCGGGAAGTGTGTTCATCACGCGGTTTGCGGTGATGCTTGGCGCGGCGCCCTTCCATTTTGCCGTGATTTCCGCCATCGGGCAACTGGCGCAGCTCTTTCAGCCCTTCGGCGCACTCATAACCCGCAGAAAACGCTACCGCAAAAATTCTGTCATCACGCTCAACGCCATCGGGCGCTCCCTGACATTTTTCTACGGATTCCTGCCGTTTTTGTTCGCACCGAAGGTCGCCCTGTGGATTTTTATATCAATGTTTTTTGTCGCCACCACACTTCAGGCGATGGGCGGAAACATCTGGATTGCCTGGATTTCGGACATAATCCCCACAAGAATCCGGGGAAGATTTTTCTCCCGGCGGGCGCAGTATCTGTTTTTCACCGGGATGCTAACCGGATATGTCTTCAGTTTCCTGATTGACCTGTTCCAGCCCGACAGAGGCGTCATATCCGGCACGGCGGCGAAAATTCTGGACAACCCGGCGGTGCTGTCGCCCCACAATTTGAAATATGTATTTTTGTTCCTGTTTGCCTTCGCCTCGGCGGTGGGACTGTATGGACTCCGAATCCTGCGCACCCAGCCCGAAAAACGCAAGGAAATAGAACATTCCCGTATGTTCGGCTATCTTGTTGACCCGCTCAAGGATAAAAACTTCCGAAAACTGCTCATCTACGCCCTGTGGTGGATGTTCGCCGTGGGAATAGGCGCCCCCTTCTGGCAGCCGTTTATGATTAAAAAATTGGGTATGTCTATGACCGAAATCCAGATTTACGGGACTATAAATGTGGTCTCCTCAATTTTATCGCTGAAATTCTGGGGCGAGATAATAGACAATTTCGGCAACAAAAACGCTATGCGCCTTGCGGTGATACTGGGCGGGCTCAACCCTATGATATGGCTGTTCGCAAAGCCGCACCGCTACTGGATGCTGTTTTTTGAAGCCGCAAGCGCCGGCGCTATGTGGGCTGGGGCTGGAGTTGTGGCGGTCAACTTCGTCCTTGCGGTGGCACCCCGGGAAAAACAGCAGATATACTCGGGCATATTCAACGCCTTCTCCGGCATCGGGATGATGACCACTATGCTCCTTTCGGGGCTTGTGATTCCCGAGGACCCCGGCACCACCTGGCTCAATCTCCAGCCGGAACAGGTGCTTTTTGCCCTCACCGGCATCCTGCGCTGGACAACTCAAATCCCGCTTTCGTGGATTGATGAACCCCACCAGAAACCCTTCGGCGATGCGCTGGTGTATATGCGCCAGTTCGCCAAGGTTCGCATCGTGAAACTGATGGGCTTTTCGTGGGTCAGAAATTTCGTCAAAAACGGGCTGGGCAACGGCAAAACCAAATCACACAAACGCCGCAGTTAACCTTATCTCCACATCCTGCAGACCGGCGGGGTCGTCGGAATAGATTAGAAGTTTGCTGTCAGGGTATCTCATCACCAAAAGCGCCGGATTCCCGGCGGGAGTTCCCTCACTGTGGGCGATTCTCTCCCCTGCGGCGAACTCAAGAGAATAAACCTTCCCGGAGAAGGCATCGCAGAGATAGATTGTGCAGTCGTGCTCCGGGGGAGAAACGCTTTCCGCCTC
>JAMOPH010000034.1 GCA_027064665.1 bacterium
GCCCTCGTTGTAGGACTGCTCATAGGCGTCAAAGGGGTCGTCCCGGCGGACATCGTGGTCAACTCCCGACGGTCTGGATGTGGGACCGACAGCGGAATACTGGATTGCGTCCTCGTAGGTCAGCACGCCGACTCCCTTGAGCCTTTTGTGCATCACCGGGTCGTCAGAGGCAACATTCAAAAACATCTTGGTGGCTCTTTCAACTTCATCTAAAATTTTGAGTGTGAAATCCATCGCCTCATCGGAGAAATCCCGTCTGACACCGCCGGCTTTGAACATCGCATAGTGGTTGCGGTTCCCAGTGAGTTTTTCCAGAGCGTCAAGGATGAGTTCCCTGTATCTCCACGCCCACATAAAGACGGTGTTGTATCCGATGAAATGCCCGGCGAGCCCAAACCACAGAAGATGGCTGTGGATTCTTTCCATCTCGCCCACCACCGGGCGGATGAACTGCGCCCTCGGCGGGGGCTTTATCCCTAAAATGTCCTCCATCGCCAGGACACAGGCATAGGGATGGCTGGTGGAGCAAATTCCGCAGATTCTTTCCACCAGAAACGGCACCTGGTCCCAGGTCAGCCCCTGCGCGAGTTTCTCTATCCCCCGGTGATTCCATCCTATTTTGACATCCACATCAACAACCGTTTCCCCGTCAATCTTGAGGGTGAAAAGTTCGGGCTCCTCAAGCAACGGATGAAACGGTCCGATTGGTATAATCGTCTCCTTCATATCTATCTCTCCGATTTTTGTTTTCTATTCACCACAAATGAGTTGCATCTTCGTCGGGCGGCTCAATATCCTGAGGGTTGAACCCCTCAACCTGCTTTTGCGGGTAATCGCATCTGAGGGGATAAACTCCCTCAGGCCAATCGTCAGCCATAAGCAGTCTACGCGGGTCGGGATGCCCCTCAAAGGTAACGCCGAAAAGTTCGGCAATCTCACGCTCAATCCATTCCGCCGCCTTGAACACAGCACCCACAGATTTGGTAACCAAATCCGGGCGCGGCGCTAAAGTTTTAAGATTGACCATCATCCTGTCGTGGTCCTGATAGAAGTGGTAGATTATCTCCACTCCGTCCTTGGTATCTATACCAGAGGCTGTGCAGAGCCTAAAACCGAGGTCATAGAATATAATTCGCGCCGCCTCCTGGACATCATTGCGGTCAACTATCACATATATTCTCCGTTCCCGCGGCTGGGCGATGTCCTTTATCATATCGCCCAGTTTTTCCCTCAGTATTTCCACCCAGTTTTTATCAGCCATAAAGCCTCCCGATTGATTTCTAACAAATTATGCCTTGGCTTTTTTGAGATTATCAAGATACCCTATTGCCTTAACGACACCGGAAATCATCGCTTCAGGCTTGGGCGGACACCCGGGAACATACACTATTATCGGATTCGGGTCCACCTCTTTGATAACCCTCTCCACCGGACCGACGATGTTATAACTTTTGCGGAAGAAATTTCCGTTTATAGCGCAGGAGCCAATCGCGAACACCACGCAGGGTTTGGGCGCCTGAAGGTAAAGTTGCTGAAGTCTTGGCTTGATTTGCCTGTTGACCGAGCCAGTGACCAGCAGGGCATCGGCGTGGCGGACACTTCCCACCAGCACGATCCCGAACCTTTCCGCATCAAACCGCGGGGTCAGAAGGTCTAAAATCTCTATATCGCAGTTGTTGCACGGCGAACACGCCACATGATAAACCCATATTGACTTTTTCAATGAGTTTAATCCCGGCATATTTTCACTCCTTTATTGTTGTCAATATCCTAAAAACATCAGCAACAAACCAATCAGTGCCAAAATAGTCAGCGAACACCAGAAAAATTTGACCGATTGGTCTATTCTCAAACGGGGATTAGTGTTCCTTATCAGGGTAATTAGCACAACAAACAGGAGATATTTGAGTATAGCCCACAAAATTCCGAGCCCTTTTATATGAACTCCTCCCCAGAACAGGGTGATTAGAAATATCGGCGCGGTGTAGAGCAGTATCGCCTTGGTGAGTTTGAAGGCACCCAGCGCCGCACCGGAATACTCCATAAACACGCCGGCGCCCAACTCGGTCTCCGCCTCGGGAATATCAAACGGCACAAGACCCAATTTTGCCTGAATGCTTATCAGCGCCACAATACAGGCGATTACTCCGGAGACCGAATAGAGTATCGGTCCGTGTTCTGCCTGATATCGCAGGATTTCGCCGAGATTTATTGAGCCGACCTTGAAAATCACGGTTGCCAAGGCGATAACCATAGGCAGTTCGTAGCCGATAAGTTGGTTCATCTCACGGGAGGCGCCGACGCTCGCAAGTGGGTTTCCCGAGGCAGACGCCCCGACGATTATCATTATTGACGGAATTGAGAGGATATACCACAGAACGATGAGGTCTCCGACGAAGGTGTAATCCCAGTTCATATTGACCACGCCCAGCATTGCGGCGGCAAGAGAGGCGGCAGAAAGTGCCACAGCCGGCGCCATCAGAAAGACCGCAGGATGTGCAGACTCAGGAATGGTGACCTCTTTGACCAGAAGTTTTCCTACATCGTAGAAATTCTGCAGGATAGGCGGACCCTGACGCCACTGCACCCTTGCAGTGACTTTCCTGTCAAACCACGCAGTCAGAAGACCTGCGACCGCTGCGAACAAAAATCCCGGAAATATCAGATAATACAGCGCAGCCATATATTATCCTCCCTTGTTTTCTTAAATTCTGTGCGGACCGGGTTTTGCGATAATTCTTGCGCCCCACTTTTTCATCTCAATAGCCTCATCCACCGGCACGAACTGAAGCGCCCCGGATGGACAGGTGGAGACACACGCCGGTTCCTCGCCTTCCTCCAGTCTTGCCACGCACAGGTCGCACTTGCTCACTACCTGATTGACCAGACGCTCATTTATCGCCGCAAACGGACACGCAAGAGCGCAACTCATACAGCCGATGCACTTGAACTTGCTGCGGTAGATAACACCGTCTTCCCTGCGCTCTATGGCATCCCGCGGGCAGGCGGCGATACACACCGGGTCCTCGCAGTGGCGGCAGTGATACGGGAACTGCGCAATCTCCTCCGCAACAGCGTGGGTCAAATTCTGCTGGAAACCGTGACTGTAAAAGCACGCCACCTCGCAACTGCGGCAACCTATGCACCTGTCAACATCCAGAAAAACTCGCTTCCCACGATAATCACTTTGAACTTTCCCCTCATTTTCCTGAATTGTCTCAGGCATATCAGCCTCCGTCTATCTTGAATTGTTTATTCGCTTGAATCTTTTATACACCCAACCCTTTACTCCCTCATCTCACACATCTCACAAATCGCTTCCCCGCAAACAGCGCACTCATCCTCTCAAAACCTGCCATTTTATGCCTTGGATACTTTTGCCGAAACGGGGACAAACCCGGCAACATCGCGCCAGCCCATCAGACTTCTCCCCTGCGGCATATACATCGGCACCATAACGACATTTTCGCCGAGGTCCTCCTGAATCACCGCATAGAATTCCCCCTCGCCGCCGTCGGTCCTGACGGTTATAGGGTCATACTTTTTGATACCCAGTTTTTCCGCCAGCGCGGGACCAATCAGAACTGCGTTGTCCCTATCGCCGATGGTTCTGATGACCCACGAGGCGCGCCGGGTGAGACTTCCATCCCCGTGATGATGCGGCGCATAATATCCCACGGCGAAAATCTCCGCCTCCGGCGAACCCGCCGCCTGCGGCGCCTCCTCAATGAAGTTGAACTCATCAAGTTTGAGTTTAATCTCGTCAAGATTTGTCTGCGCACTTTCGCCTTCGGAATCTAAAAGTTTTTCCACAAGTCCGCCGCTGCCGGGATAGTCCGGAACGGGATAGCAGTCCTGCATCTGATAGACATCCTCGCTCAAAGAGAGGAGCGAGCCGGTCTTTTCAAACAGGTGCTTTTCCGGAATCAGGACATCAGCCATCTGCGCCACCGATGTGGGCAGAGAAGCCACTGCGACCTTCAGTTTTGCATCGGAGAATCCACCGTAGATTTTCGGGAACGCCTCAACGGGATCGCATCCGAGGCAGAACACGGCATCAGCCCTGCCCTCGGCGACGGCGTTTACCGTCTCGCTGATATGCGCAAAGCCGAAAGTCGTCAAAAGGCGGGCAATTCCCCTGCCGTTTGCGCCGGTTCCGAAGGCGCAGAAGCCAAAATTCCTTTCAAGAGCGAGTTTTTCCGCCCAGTATCCGATTCTGAGCGGCTCGGCGAACCTTCCGGCGCCGGGAGCGAACAGGATTGCGACCTCATCGGTGTTTCTGAG
>JAMOPH010000035.1 GCA_027064665.1 bacterium
GCCGCTGATGAAGAAATCCTTTCCCACCAGACCGATACTTCCCGGCGTGTGCCCCGGCAGATGGAGAATTTTAACCGAGGCGAAACCATCAAAGGGTAAAAAGTCTTTGGTCAGCGGCGCCGCCTCAACACTTATCGGCGCACCGACGAAAGCGGAGAAATTCATCGTGGGGTCGCCTAAAAACGCAATCTCATCGGGATGGGCGAAAATTTTGACGCCGAAAGTTTGGGCAATCTGGTTCGCCGCCCCGATGTGGTCATAGTGCCCGTGCGTCAGAACCACCGCCACAGGCGAAAGACCATTCTTCTCAATCGCTGCGGATATCCTCTCAAACTCCGCACCGGGGTCAATCACAAGGCACCTGTTCCCCGCCGCAAGCAGATAACAATTTGTCTCCAACTCGCCGACTATGAGCCTGAAAATTTCCATATCTCCCTCCGCCTGAAGCACAACATATCCGTCCGGGGGGCGCAGGGCAACTTTTTTCGCACAGGGGCACAGACATTAGACCTGCAACAGGGTTCCCCCGAACGCCGCAGCGGAATTTTCTGTTGAAACTCCCCGAACAGGTGCTTATCATTTGCGGATGAAATCGGCGATTGAAACCGGGCTTGTAATCCTTCTTTTGTGTGCCGCAGTGCCGGGATACGAGTGGGTTCTGCCGGGGCATCACACAATGACCTCATCCTTTGCGGAGTTCCGTGTGGGGCATTTCCACGGCGGGATAGACCTTCGTGCCGGAGTGGGCACGCCGGTTGTCGCCCCCACAGACGGATGGGTTATGCGGGCGAAGGTCTCCCCGTGGGGATACGGCAGGGCGCTGTATTTCGCCGGCGATGATTCGCTGATTTTCGTATTCGGGCATCTCTCCAGTTTCGCTGAGCCGGTGCAGAGCGCGGTGGTCTCCGAGCAGTATCGGAGAAAATCCCCCATCGTGGACATCTTTTTCAAGGACAAAAAGTTTCACTTCAAAAAGGGCGAAATAATAGGTTACACCGGCGAAAGCGGGGTCGGGAAACCGCATCTCCACTTTGAGACGAGGCGCAATCTGAAGACCTTTGTCTCGCCGGCAGTGTATGGTTTCACCCCGCCGGACAGTTTCCCGCCGACGATAACCTCGGTGGCTGTTGTCCCGCTGGGAGGGAACACGGTTATTGAGGAGAGCCTTCTGCCACTGCTGGTCAAGCCCGGCGACAGGTTCTGGGGAGGCAGAAAACCCATCAGATTCTACGGGAAAATCGGCTTTGCGGTATCGTTCTACGACCTCACAGGACCGGAGAACAAAAACTGGATGGGCGTCCGCAAAATTGAACTCCTGATTGACGGGCAAAAGACATTCTCCTGCGATTACGATTCCTTCAAAATCGGCGAGACGAAGGATGTGGGGTTTTTATATGACGGCGGGCTTGAGTATTTTTATGGCAGAAGATTTCACAAGTTGTTTATGGAGGATTCCCTTCGCATCACTCCCCTGCTGGACGACTCCGTGGGCTCAGGGATAATTGACTTTGACATCACCAGTCCCGTGGTTCATCGTGTTCGCATATATTTAGAGGATTTCGCCGGGAATTCCGCCGAGTGCACGCTTTCAGTCTTCCCGGCGCCGCTGGTTGAGGTCTCCTTGCAGTTTATGTATGACGACTCCGGAAAGATTTTCCTCAAACTTGACGGCGACTCCGAAAATGTGGCGATAGATTTCTGCCCGCTGGGAGACACTGTTTTCACGCAGGTTGCGGTCAACAGGGGCGCAATCTACCTTGAGAACCGGAAGGGCTTTTTCCGCCTGCGGGGAATTGGAGACAAGCAGGTCTATCCGTTCATCTTGGGGACGGAGATGGAAACCCCTTATCGCTCCGAACAGTGTTCGTTGTTCGTGCTCGGGGACTATCTGTATTATCTGGTGAAACTTGACAACTATCCGCAATGTGTTCCGGAGTTTGCGATTTCGCATTTTGACATTGAGTATCAGATGCTCACGCCGAGAAAGTGGCTTTTGCGCCACGAGTCCTCTGCGCTTGAAGAAAGTATGTATCCGTTCGTTGAGGTATTTTTGGGCGACCCGGATTTCCCCTATGCAAAGTTGGGCGAGTTCAATCCGGTGTATTGTCTTATGGGGAACTGGACCTCCAGCACCAGCGAGGGCAGGATGTGGAAGACCACGGTGGATATCCCCGGCGGAGCACTGTATCACTCGGTGGCGATATACAACTGGTCGGAGCCGGTGAACGGGAACAACATCGCCAGCGAGATGGTGCATTATCTTCCACACTGGCTGTATTTCCGTGAAAATGCCCGCATTTCCTTTGAACCGACCGCACAGAATAACCTGCCGGAGGACACACTCAAAAAACTGTGCATAGTCCGCTGGTGGAAGGGCGACTGGTATTATGTCCCCACAAAAGTCAAGGGGCGCAGACTGTATGCGGAAATTCGGGCGCTGGGCGATTTCGCACTTATGTGGGACAATCAGCCGCCGCAGGTGAAACTTCTGTCCGCATCGGCGGATACCATAGTTTTCGCCTTTGACGACAACCTCTCCGGTTTCGGCGCCGACAATCTCCCCCAGATTTACATTGATAGCCTGTGGACTCTGGGCGAATACGACTTTGACAAAAAGACTATTCTGGCGCTTCCCAAGGACAAACTCCCCCCAGGAAAACACACCGTCAAAGTTGTTGCTATTGACAGGTGCGGCAATAAATTTGATAAGGAATGGACAATCACGGTGAGATAATATGGCGCAGGTTTTTGGGCAGGGCAAATTCATCAGGAAAATAGCGCTGGTGTCTGCGGTGGCGATTTTGGTAATCGCCGGCGCGGTGACATATTTTGCGGTCAGGCGAGCGCACAAATCCGTGACGAACCTGATGCGCAAGGACGCCGTCTCCCTCGCCGAGATGTTCATTGAGGGCGCACGGGCGATTTTTGAGTCGCAGGTCTCGCTGATAAACGACCTGAGGATGAGGCTTATGGTCTATGCGAGGCAGGTGAAGGAATCCGGCGGAAAATTGGGAACTATCCCCCCGGAGATGGCTTATGCGGTGATACTTGATTCCGAGGGGGACATCATCAGCCGGAGCGGTGTCGCCACGCCCGAGGTCTCCGGATGGTTAGCCGAGATTGAGGACATTGTTCAGCCCATCCTGTCGGGGGAGCGCAGGAGTCTGTTCTTCGGGCTAAATCCCCAGTTTCCCACAAGTTCCGGTCCGGTGGGATATGCCGAAAAATTTGACGGCAAAATTTTGGTGATTTTCGCCTACCCGCCGTATCATCGCCAGTTGGGGATAGGGTATCTTGCCCGGCAGTTGGCAGAGACGCCATCGGTGCGGTATATCCTGCTTCAGAACAAATACGGTGTTTTGATTGCCTCAAAGGATGTGTATCGTGTGAGGTCAATAAACTCCGACCCGTTTTTGCAGCGGGTTCTTGCCAGCGGCGAGCCCGATGTCCGCTTCACGGAATTTCAGGGGGAGCGGGTGTTTGAACTGGCGTATCCTTTCCCCACTATGGGCAAATTCAGCGGGGTGCTCAGAATCGGGTTCCCCCTGTCGGAATACCGGGATATGTATTCGGTCATCGTGTGGATGATTTTCCTGGGCGGATTTCTGGGGATTCTGTCTGCGGCGGCGCTGATTATGCTCTCCCGGGTGGGGACGAAAATGCTTGCGCTCCAGCGGGAGCACGAAAAACTTGCGCAACTGAGGTCGCTGGGGGAAATTGCCGCCTCTGTCGCCCACGAGATTCGCAATCCCCTCAATGCCATCTCAATCTCCCTTCAGCGGCTGCAGGCGGAATTTGAGCCGGAGGATTTTGAGGAATACTCGCAGATTATCGCCTCGGGGCTGGCGCAGACGAAAAGAATTGACGAGATAGTCCGGGAATTCATTGCGGTGGCGGGAAATGTCGCTCCGGTGAAGGAGGAGGTCTCCTTAGGGCAACTGTTCGGTCCGCTGTGCGAGGAGTTTGAAATTGCGGCGGCAGGAAAGGGCGTAAATTTTGAGTGCGAAATCGCCGGGGGCACCGCAAAAGTGGATGTGGACAAATTCCGCCGGGTGATAAGGAATATCCTCAAAAACGCCCTTGAGGAAACCCCCGCCGGGAAAAAGATTTCCCTGCGCGCCAAAACTGAGGGGAAAAATCTGGTGGCAGAAATTTTCAACGAGGGAAGCCGCATCCCCGAGGAGATAATTGACAGAATTTTTGAGCCGTTCGCCACGGGGAAATCTGGCGGGACCGGAATCGGGCTGTTCTACGCCCACAGGATTGTTGAGGCGCACGGCGGG
>JAMOPH010000036.1 GCA_027064665.1 bacterium
CTGTCGTTTTCCACAAAGGGCAGCGCCAAGCATCCCGATGTGGACAAGGTGATTGAGGCGACCCGCATCGTGAAGGAATCCGCCCCTGACCTTTTAGTTGACGGCGAGATGCAGGCTGATGCCGCACTGGTGCCGTCCGTGGCGCAGAAAAAGGCGCCCGATTCCCCTGTCGCTGGGCAGGCTAATGTGCTGATTTTCCCCGACCTTGACGCCGGAAATATCGGATACAAACTGGTGCAGAGGCTCGCCGGCGCCGAGGCTATCGGTCCCATAATTCAGGGACTGGCAAAACCCTACAACGACCTGTCCCGGGGATGCTCGGTTGAGGACATCGTCAATGTCGCCGCCATATCGCTTCTCAAAAGCAGATAAAATTTGATGTCGGCGGCGGCTTTTGTTATCTTTCGCAGACAGACAAAAAGGATGCGCCGATGAGGAAAATTGTCCTTCTGACCGTTCTGCTGGCGGGAGTGCTTTTCGCTGGCGAGGGCAAGTATTTTGTGTTTTTCGCCGACAAGGGCGACGGTGAAAAATCGGGATGGCGCCAGAGGGCGGCACAATCCCTTTCGCCACGGGCACTTGAGCGCCGCCGGAGAATGGGCATCCCCCTTGACTGGTATGATTTGCCCGTGTGCGAGAACTATGTCCGCCAGATTGAGGCGTTGGGGGCGCAGGTGGTTCACAGGTCAAAGTGGCTCAATGCGGTGTCCGTTCGCTGTGCGGATTCCCTGATTCCGGCGATTCGCTCGCTGCCGTTTGTGGTTCGGGTGCGCCCGGTGAGGGTTTTCGTTGAAAAACTGCCCCGGCCTCATCGCCTCTATCGCCCTGCGGTGGAGGATTCCTTCTACGGTGCCGCCTATCAACAGGCGGAGATGTTAGGCGTCCCGATAATGCATCAGGCGGGATTTTTGGGCGAGGGCATCCTGATTGGAATGCTGGATTCGGGTTTCAAAATTGATGTCGCCGCCTTTGACAGCCTCATCGCCGACGGGAGACTTGTGGCGAAATACGATTTCGTCCACAACGATACCTCGGTGGGGTATGATTCCCTCGCCGGCGACTGGGACCTTGGGGGGTTTGAGCACGGCACGGAGACCTTCTCCTGCATCGGGGCGTATGTTCCCGGGCAGATGGTCGGAGTTGCGCCGGGGGCGAGTTTCGCCCTCGCCAAGACCGAAATCACCGACTCTATGGGGGCTGACTTTGAGCGCCGGATTGAGGAGGACAACTGGGTCGCCGGAATTGAGTGGCTTGATTCCGTGGGCGCAGATATAATCACCAGTTCGCTGGGATACTACGATTTTCAGGGCGACAGCGAGGATTACTCCTTTGAGCAACTGAACGGCGATTTTGCCACCACCACGGTTGCGGCGGATATCGCCGCCAGCCGTGGGATTGCGGTTTTCAACTCGGCGGGCAACGAGAGAGGCTCCTCGTGGAATCACATAATCGCCCCCGCCGATGGCGATTCGGTGTGCGCCGTGGGAGCAGTTCGGTTTGATGGGGAGTATGCCTTTTTCTCCTCGCCGGGCCCCACCGCCGACGGCAGAACAAAGCCCGACCTTGCGGCGCCGGGGCAACTTGTTGCTGTGTGGGACCCTGTTGTGGACGAGGTCTCCTACGCCAGCGGCACCAGTTTCTCCTGCCCGATTACCGCCGGCGCTGCGGCGCTGGTTCTTCAGGCGCTGCGGGAGGAAAACCCCTCTCTCGGTGGATGGGACCTGATAGAAATCCTCAAGTCCGCCGCTGACCAGTATGATTCCCCCGACAACGACTACGGCTGGGGAATTCTGAAGGCGCCCGTGGCGGCGGGTATCCGGGACGCCGTGTTCGGTGTGGTGGTGAACAACTCCACCGGCGAGCCTATGACTGACCTGCCCGTGGCATTCAGCGAGGACACCGTGTTCACCGATGCCCGGGGGAGATTTTCCTTTTTGTTCCCGGTGCAGGATACTCAAATTGCCCTGCGAATTGACGCCGACGGATTTGTGCTGTATGACACTTCGTTCTCTCACAGGGCGAGGCAGACTCACGCCCTGCGCATAAATCTTGTGCCCGTTCTCGGCACTGTGGAGGAGATTCTGTGCTATCCCAATCCGTTTGTGGACTCGCTGGTGATATGCTGGAACGACGAGGCGGATGTTGAAAAGGATGCCTATGTGCGGATTTTCTCCGCCGATGGTTCTCTGGTGCGGGCGTTTGAACCTCGTCCGTTTTCCGGCTATGGCGTGATGATATGGGATGGAAAAAATCAATCCGGGGAGCCCGTCGCCCCGGGGATATATGTGGTCATTGTGCAGACGGAAAATTCCGATGGGTGCTGTTCGGAGGTGAAAACGCATAAATTCAAGGTCTTTTGCGCCCGATAGTTATGACGAAGCAGTTGTCCAAAATAGTGGCGTATCCGTTTTTAGGGAAAAAGAGAGGCAATCGTCTGCTGACGCTGTTTCTCATCGGGCTGGTGCCACTGTTCGGGCAGATTGTCCTGATTGGATATTTTCTGCGGGTCGCAAAGATTTGGTTCACTGGCGACGAGCCGGAACATCCCGATTTTTCCGCCTTCGGGCAACTTGTGGCTGACGGTTTTATCTTTCTGATTGCGGCGGTGGTGTATCTCGTTCCGGCGGCGGCTCTGTTTTTCATCCCGAAGGTCGGCAGCATTCTTTCGGTGTTCTGGGTTCTGTTTGTCGCCTTCATATTTCCCGTTCCGTTGACGAATTATGCTGTGAGCAGGGATATCGTCTCCTTTTTCGCCGTCAGGCGGATTTTCACGACCGTGCGGGATAAAATCCTTCCCCTTGCGCAGACTTTGCTCCTCCTGGTGGTGCTGGTGGTGCTTTTGCTCCTTCCGCCGGCGGTTTTCACTATGGCGGGAAATTCGCTCTACAACTCCGGTGCCGGGGCTCTGTGGCAGGTTCTGGGAGTGATTTCTGTCTTTGCGGGGATTTTGATTGAGGCGTTTGCGCTGGTCTTGTTCGGGCACATATATTTTGCCGCCGCAGGGGTCGCTGTCCGCAGCAGCGAGGATTGATTTAACTCGTTCTTTTTCTTCCCGGGGCGGAACTTTTATGGTGAAGATTTCGTTGAAAACTACGAGGATAAGTTATTTGTTATGAATGAGTGATAAAATCAGAAAGGAGAAGGAAATGAACCTTGAGGGGAAAGTCGCAGTCATAACCGGCGGGGCAAGAGGAATAGGCTTTGCCATAGCGCAGAAACTGTCTTCGTTAGGGGCGAAGGTTGCGCTGGTAGACATAAGTGAGCAGACGCTTGCCGAATCTAAGGAGAAAATCGTCTCCGCCGGCGGCGAGGCAGAATACTTCGTGTGCGATGTCTCCAACTGGGAGCAGGTGCAGAATACCGCCTCTGCGGTGCTGGATAAGTTCGGCAGAGTGGATATCCTCGTCAACAACGCCGGAATAACCCGGGACAACCTGATAATGCGGATGTCCCCCGAGGACTGGGACCTTGTGATGAATGTGAACTTGAAGGGGGCGTTTCTGTTCATCAAGGCGTTTGTGCGCCATATGATGAAAAATCGGTATGGGAAGATAATAAACATCGCCTCGGTGGTTGGGCTTTTCGGCAATGCGGCGCAGGCGAACTATGCGGCGTCAAAAGCCGGGATGATTGGGCTGACCAAAAGTGTCGCCAAGGAACTCGCTTCCCGGGGGATCAGGTGCAATGCTGTCGCTCCCGGTTTTATTGAGACCGATATGACGAAAAATCTTCCCCAGCAGGCGATTGATGCGTTTCTGTCGGCTACGCCGCTCAAATACCCCGGCAAGCCCGAGGATGTCGCCAATGTGGTGGCGTTTCTGGCGGCGCCGGAAAGCGACTATATCACTGGCGAGGTGATTCGTGTGGACGGCGGAATGGCAATGTAATCTCCCCAGATGGCACTTTCTGTGAACAAATTGAGGAAAGTGATTCTGCGGCGGGTGGCTAAAACATCCGCCGTATTTGATATGTTCCCCGAGAGCGGGCGGGCAATAATCGGGCTTTCCGGCGGCGCAGACAGTCTCGTGTTAGTTGATATCCTATATGAACTTTCCCGGCGATGGCGCAAGGAGATTGAGTTTTTCCCCGTTATGGTTGACCCCGGCTTTTTCCCTCTGCCGCAGGACAAACTTGACGCCATACAAAAATTCTGCTCCGAGCGAGGGATGGAGTTTAATCTTGTGCCCGCTGGATTTATCGCCGAGAGGGTGCGGTCTCCTCAAAATCCGTTTCCGCCGTGTTTTACCTGTTCCCGCCTGCGGAGAAAAA
>JAMOPH010000037.1 GCA_027064665.1 bacterium
CGGCTAACATCCCCTGGACAATCTCGCCCATCCTCATTATCTCCCGTGTCGCCTGACCCATCGCCACCAGTGGGTTATCCAGTGCGGATTTGTCAAGGTATCTCGGCTGGGATTCGGGCTTTTCCGGCGGCGCGGGGAAAAGTCTCTCTATAAGCGGCGCAATTTTTCCGGCGAAGGGGTAGAACAAAATCGCCACAAGGATGTCAAACATAGTGTGGGCGTTGGCAATCTGGCGCGGGACCGACCCCCCAATCCACTGGACGAACTGCTGATAATACGGCAGGAGCGCAAAAAGAATTATCGCCACGAATGTCTTCATAAGCAGTTGTGTCCACACGATTCTTTTCGCCTCGGCTTTCCCGCCGATTGCGCCGATGACCCCAATCATACACGAGCCGACATTGGCGCCAATCACCACAGGGAGCGATATGTGAAGGTCCACAATTCCGGCGAAAGCCAGCGTGAGAAACAGCCCCAACACCGCAGTGCTTGACTGGAAGAGCGTTGCGAGGGCAAATCCTAAAACCGCCACCCAGAACGGCGCCGACTCAAAAAACTTCACCATAGACGAAATCGCCGGATTATTCTGGATGGGCGCAATGCCATCCCGCAGGACAGCCATCCCCAAAAACACCAGCCCGAACGAAAAAATCACCCTTCCCGTGTAGTGCCAGGTCCGCTTTTTTAGCAGAAACATCATAACATAGCCCACCACGATGATGATTGAGGAAATCTTGTAGATTTTGAATGCGAGCAGTTGGACTGTGAGGGTGCTTCCGATGCCTGCGCCCAAAATTATGGGGATTGAGCGTTCAAGGGAGATGAGCCCGGCGTTGGCGAAGGCGATGAGCATAAGTATCGCCGCCCCGCTTGATTGAAGCCCGAAGGCGGTGAATATCCCCATCACAAATCCGCGCAGGCGGGTGCGGGTCAGTTTGGCGACAAGATGTCTGAGCGATGCCCCCGCAAGTTTCTGCAGGTTTTTGGTAACCTGATTGATACCATACAGAAACAGACACAGCCCCGCAATCAATGTGAACATCTGCATCGTGGTCATCGTTCACCGCCGGAATTAAAACACAAAAAATCCCCTCTGGCAAAAACTCCCTGCTTTCTGCCAGTATTCAGTTAGAAAAACCGATTTATGCTCAATCAGATATTATATCCGAGTTCGCGAAGGCGCTTTTTGCCCTCTTCGGTGATTTTGTCCACCGACCAGCGCGGTTCAAAAGTGAGTTCAACCTCAACCGAGGACACCCCCTCAATCTGTCTCACTTTGTCGCTTATCTCCTGCGTTATAATATGATATATCGGGCACCCCGGCACCGTCAGCGTCATAAGTATGTGAACCCTGCCATCGTCGGATATATCAATCCCGTAGATGAAACCCAAATCATAGACATTGACCGGAATTTCAGGGTCGTATATCTGCTTGAGAACCTCAATGATTTTCTGCTTGAGTTCTTCCTTGTTGATTTTCTTGGCGTTTTCCTCTGCCATCAAATCCCCCTCTTTTTATACAAAATAAATTATAATAATCACGCACGCCACCCACAACAGCAAATTTATTATGAAAGGAACATCTGTGACAACGATTTTCTCCGGAGACTCGCCCTTGCCCGCAACTTTGACAAGATACAGATACCTGAAAAGCCCATAGAGGACAAATGGAAGCGAAAGCCACATATACGGCGTTCCGAAGCGCTGTGCGGTTTCAGGGGCGAAGACATAGAGGGAATACGATGTTATGGTTGCGGCGACCTCAATGTTGAGAAGTTCATCTAAAAAGCGCACGGAGTATTTGGTCAGCACTTTTCTGGTGAAGGGGGAGTTGTTGTCCTTGATGCGGGCTAATTCCTGCCGGCGCTTTGCGGTGACCAAAAACAGCGCCAGAAGGCTGGTGCACAAAAGCAACCACGAGGAGATGACAACATTCAGCACCACGGTGCCGGCGGCGGCACGCAGCAGAAATCCCGAGGCGACGACCAAAATATCCACTATCACCAGATTTTTGAGAAAGAGGGAATACAGAATTTGCAGTCCGATGTAGACCGCACCGATTATGCCCAGGTTGGTGTTAATGTGAAATCCCCACACAAGCCCGATAATGATAAACGCTGCCGAAAATATCGCCGCAAACCACACAGGAATTTCCCCGGCGGGAAGCGGACGGAACCGCTTTGTCGGGTGCAGTCTGTCCCGGGGAAGGTCAACGATGTCGTTGAAGATGTAAATCCCGCTGGCTAAAAGGCAGAACACCGTAAACGCTTCAAGCGAAAGTTTAACTTTCTGCAAATTGAAAAACTCCTGCGAGAACACCAACCCCGCAAACACGAAGGAGTTTTTAATCCACTGGATAGGGCGGGCGGAGCGTATTATCGCCGAGATGTATTTTGTCATCGTTATTTCTCCGGTTTTTTCGCCACTATTCCCACCGAAAACCCGGTGTAAGCGCCGAACTTTGTCCTGCGGAGTTTCTCCCTGAAATACTTTCTCACACGCCACAGCACTGGCACCTTGGGCGGATACAGCGGAAGATGAATCCCCAGTCTCCACAAAAGTTCCCGGATCATCCGGTAGAACAGCGAGGGATACATCCAGACGCCGTAATAGTAAATTGTCTCAAATCCGTGCTTTTCAAGCAGTTTTTTGAGTTGACCGTAGGAGAATTCAGTCTCCCAGCCGGCAAACCACATATCCAGCGCAATGAGAATGTGCTTTATCACGGTGTAGATGTGCCACCGCTGGGGGACATCAATGACCGCTATCCCGCCCGGCTTGAGGACACGGAAATTTTCCGCCACAATTCCCTCGGGATTCCGAAAATGCTCCAAAAGCCCCTGATGGAATACGATGTCAAGCGAGTTGTCGGCGAAGGGCAGTGCGAAGGCATCCCCCTGCACCGGGATGACCTGCGCTTTGTTCTGCTTGTTCAATCTTTTGACGATGTCAATTGCGGCGTCGGCGTAATCCAGCACGAACACCGTGGCGCCGGCTTCGGCGAGTGTGAAACTGTCCCTTCCGGTGCCGGCACCCACCTCAAGGACTTTTTTCCCGGCAACATCGCCCAAAACCTCAAACACTGCGGCGGGTATCCTGCCGGAGTTGTCATATATTTGGCTTGGGTCTTTCTTCTGCGTCCAGAATTTTTCCCAGTGGCTCCGTTCGCTTTGCTTTGCCATCGGTTCTCCTTATCTGCGCCTTATGAATAAATTAAGCAATACCGTTAGAATTAGCGAAATCAAAAGACTTGTGCCCAGCGGAAAATAAAAGGTGAAGTTTTTCTTTTTGACCACGATATCCCCCGGCAGGTGCCCAAGTCCTAAAAGTTTCAGCCCGACAAAAATCCCTGCCCACAGGACCAAGAATCCCACCGCTAAAAGTATGTATTTCACCTCGTCGGTCATACCTGTTTATGATTAAGCATCTTATCCGAGGTTGTCAACCTATTTGAGAGGGCGGCGATTTCACCGGGGGCGAAAATTTTGTTTGGCAACCCGAAGGATTTTTTTATTTTGCAAATTTGAACGCCGTGGATAAATTTGGAGAAACTTTTGGGGTGACAGAACAACGGTAAGGAGGACCTATGGCGCAGTCCGTGTTTATGAAAAAACTTCGTGACAGTATGAAGATTATTTTCTTCATCGTGGCGCTGCTTTTCGTTGGGATGATGGTTTTCCAGTGGGGGATGAATATCACCGGAAAGTCCCGTGCGAAGGTTGAAAATGTGATTGGTGAGGTCGGCGAAGAGGACAAAATTGACTATCAGCAGTATTCCCGGGAATATCAGGCGGAACTGCAGAACCTCTATGACCGCGGGCAGAGCGTTGATGACTTTGCCGCCTCGGATATCCGTGAGCAGGCGTGGCACGCCGTTGTCAACAGGGCAATTTTGAAGCACCAGTTTGAGAAGAAACTTGCCGCAACCGCCACCGGCAAGGAAATCTATCAGGCGCTCAAGAGAAATCCTCCCGACTGGCTTCGCCAACAGCCCCAGTTTTTGGACAGCACAGGAAACTTTGACTATCAAAAATATCTCCAGTTCCTCAACAATCCCGATGTTGACTGGGCACCTGTGGAAAGGGCGGTCGCCGCAAATCTGCCGTATCAGAAACTTCAGGAACTTATCTCCACTATGACTTTCGTCACTATGCCCGAGGCGATGGACCAGTATATTTTTGAGAACACCAAAGCACGGGGCGAGTTTTTGCTGTTTGATTCCGACACCTATCACATTCAGGTGGACACCTCGGAGG
>JAMOPH010000038.1 GCA_027064665.1 bacterium
AAATTCAGGAGACCAATATCATCCGCACGAAGCGGCTTGAGTATCTTTTGAGCCAGCATGAAAAAATTGATGTGGAGACCATCAAAACGATTATGGGCGACCACGGAGAGGACGGAATTCCAAGCGAGAACACGATTTGCCGCCATCACGAGCACTTTTCCACTAACCTTTCGGCGATTATTTTGCCAAAAAGCAGGAAAATGTATTACAAATGGGGGACAGTATGTTCGCCGGGCGAATGGGAAGAAATATCGCTGTGATTTTAGCGATTGCGCTGGCGGGGACAGGATGCTGGTATTCCTTCACTGACAAGCCGTATCCGGATATCCGCACCATAGGCGTGATTCCCTTTGACAACAGAACCACCGAATACGAAATCCCCACGCTTGCCACAGAGTATCTTACGCAAAAACTTGCGTCGGGAAGTGCGTATTCTCTGGCGGAGCCCCAGAGCGCCGATGCGGTGCTCTCCGGCGAGATAACCGCCTACAGGGTTGAGGTCAACACCTACGATGAGCAGGAGAACCCAATAGATTACATCGTGCGTGTGCGGGCGACAGTGATATTCAAAAACAGACTCACCGGGAAGCAAATCTGGAGTCAGGTGTTTGAGGGGCACGCTACATTCCCCGCCGACGGCGACGAGGAATCCGCAAAGACCGAGGCGGTCAAAATGCTTGTGGACAGAATCTACGAGAAACTCAAGAGTGGATAACTATTTCCTTTTCCGCATTTTGCCAGTGTCCGATTGTTGTTTGAGTAATTTTTCCCTTTCGGGACCCACGGGAACAACCCTTGCCGATTCCCATATTGGCTTGAGAAGGGAACCCATATACTCGGTGAACGATTTGCTTTTGATGAAGATGTGAATAACTTTATCCCGTTCGCCCAATTCTGGGATTTTGAAGATTGTCATCCGGTCACCTATCAGAAATGTTCTGATTTTAAGTGGGGTTGTGGTCAGTCTTATCTCAAAGGACTCCGGGTCGAGTTGAGATAGTTTTGTTCCCCAGCGGAAAACCAAATTTTTTTCAAGGTCATCAATAACGCCCTCGTAGTTTTCAGCAAGGATTTTGAGTTTGCCGGTTCGACCGTCGGGAAGTTCCATACTCAGGGTTTCCCCCTCAGGGAATGGGGGAGCAGGACCCTCGCCGTTCGCTGGAAATGTGAAAGGAGTTTCCGCAACGAAAAATATCTCATCAACTCCTGAACTGCTCAGGTATTCGCTGGTGAGTTCCAGAGCCTTTTTCAGATTGCGGACCACCTCAATCTCCGGAGTGTCGGGGCTTTTCTGCCGATGTGCACGGTAGATTTCCTCAAGTTGATTGGTTATATTTTTGCTTTCTTCTATGAGGGTTCGGGTTTTCTCCTCAACCAAGTTCACCAGCATCACCGGGGGCATACTCTCGTAGAGTTTGCCTTTTTCGGTTTGCTTCTCTATCACAAGACCCAAATTGATGAGCCGCTTGAGTATCCCATAAATTTGTGTCCGCTGAACTTTAGATACATACGACACCTGTTGTGCCGAAAGATTCGGGTTTTCCACCAGCGCAAGATATACTTTCGCTTCTGTCTTTGTCAGCCCAAGCCCGGTAAGTCTTGCTACCAATTCATCTTTCATAGGACTCCTTTCTGGTAAAAATATCAGTGCTTTTTCGCACTGTGTAAAGTAAATTTTTGTGCAAAATCATCTTATTTTGCATCCATCTACGGTGAATGCGGAATCAAGGATTATCTCCACAGAATCGCCGTCTTCCCACAGTCTCTGGATTTCCACCATCACAGTGTCGCCTTCCGGGAAAATGGAGGCTAAAGTGTCCGGTAGTGCGATGGACAGCGTCTCTGCCCATTCCGCCGCGTGGAAAATGTGAACCGTAAAATATATCCGTGTGGTGTCTATTCCGATTCCGCGCGGGTCCCACAGCCCAAAGCGCATAATCTGGTCCTCGCAGGAGGTGTAACTTCTGCACGGCACCGGGCAGTCTGCCCAGCCCTGACCGGCGCACACTTTAATCGTGCAGGTGGTGTCCGTTCCACGGTTGGCGAAGGAGTCGTAAGTTGCCACGGCGAACTGAAGGTTAAAGCAATCCAGCGTATCCAGCGAAAAGGCAAAGAATGTGTCCTCAACTGCGAAGGAATCCGTCAGCGAATCCCCGCAGAACACATACACTGAGCAGGGATAATCAAACCAGAAACTGTCCTCAACTGACCACGATATGACCACCGTGTCCGAATCGGTGCAGTGTACCGGTTCGGCGCAGATGGAGGAGTCCAGGCTCACTCGCGGGTCGTAGGAATCCAGCGGACCGACAGCGTAAACTGTGTCCTGTGGATTTTCCACCTCACAGCAGTTTATTCCGGGGTCAATTATATACAGCCTGCCGGCATCGGGTACCTCAAACAGCCTGTCGCACCCGTTGGAGGTGATAGATTCCCGGTATCCGCCGTATCCTGAAAGCCAGGTGTCGTGACGCGTGTGGGTTTCTAAGTCGTATTTGGAGACATATCCCCAGTGGTCGTAAGTCGCGTAAATTGAACCGCACAAATATGCTATCCCCTCCGCAGACCACGGACCTATCGTATAAGGTCCGTCAAGAAGTGTCCCCGAGCGGTCTATGTGGAACGCGTAAGACGGTCCGCTTCCGTAGGTGCCGTAGTTGCCTATCCAGAATGTCTCCGTTGAGCGGTCTATATCAATGCCGGTGTTCCCGCCGGGATTGAGGGAAGCGGGGGTTTGTATGTAAATTGAATCCACGATTGTGCCCCCATAGAGAAACACATATATCCATCTGTTCCCGCAGGAACGGCAAATAGTATAGAATGTGTCCTGCCAGTAGACCAGGTCCTCGCTGACGAACGCCCTTTCAGTGTTGAAGGAGTCAACTGCGGCGCCGGTGGAAAGATCGTATTTTATGCATTTGGGTCCGGGTTGCTGAAGTTCCCATACATATCCGGGGTGGTCCGGCGGGTCGGTGGAATCTGGGGGCGCCCACGCTACACCGTGAAAGGTAAATCTGCAGGTGAACGACCGCAGTGTCGCCGGCGGGCGCGGGATATCGCATTCTCCGGCGATTAGCCTCATCTGATAGTTGCTTCCCTCAATATCGGGGAAATCCGCCCGAAGGTCCCACACAAACTCGTGCTCCCCCGGTTGCACGCCGGAGCCCACATTTGGCGCGGTGTATCCGCCGACTGTGTCGTAAATTGTGCTCAATGAGGTCCAGGTGGTTCCGCCGTCAAAGGAAATTTCTGCGGACACCTCATAGCACGAACTCGTGCCCGAAAGTTCATAGTGCACCACCACCAGGTTTTGCCAATCGGTGTCGGTCTCCTCGGAGAACCAGAAATTTGAAAGCAGAGGTGGATTCACGCTCACCACACAACTTGTTTCCACCGCGCAGTTACCGAAACTGTCGCAGATTTCCACCACCAACGCCACGGAACTCATCGTAGAATCCAGCACTACGGGGAATGTCGTGTCCGCTGTCTCGGCAGAAAATATGAGGGAATCGCCCTCAATCACCCACACCGAACACGGCAATCCATACGCCCAGTTTAAATCCTCTATGTGCCAACTGAAATTGAGAGTGTCCCCCCAGGCGTATGAGCCGCAGACCGCCGAGTCAATTATTACAACGGGGGGTCTGGTGTCTATCGCGGCGTATAGAACCGCTGTATCCACGGAGCCGTCGCAGCAGCAGGTGGCACCATCAATTTTTATCAGCGTGTCTCCGTCGGAGATTTCATAAAAATATCGGCATAAATCCCCGACAATTGATTCCCTGTTGCCCGGGAACGCGCAGAACGAGTCAATCAGTGTGCCGGTCGTGTCGTAGATATAAATGCAGTTTGAGGAGTTATAGTCGTCGTCAACCCAGAGTTTTCCGCAGTTGTAGGCGATTCCCTCAACGGAGTAGGATGATGTCGCTCCAAGGTCGGTGGCGGTGCGCGAGGGGATATCGTATTTGTATATGTGTCCGCCGAAGGGCGGGAAACCGCCGCGGTCAATTAGATATATGGTCCGTTCGCCGTCGTAGGCGCCGCTGACGAAATACGCTGCCCCCAGACCGGACAGGTCCACGGAGTCAAACACCGCGCCGGTGGTTTTGTCGGCGTAGAAAAGCATCGGACGGGTGCTGGGAATTATCACCAGCGTGTCTCCCACGATTTCCACATCCTCTATGTAGCCACTGCCCAGAGCAGGGGAGAGGGTTATCGTGTCCACCGCGCCGGTGGAAAGATTGTATCG
>JAMOPH010000039.1 GCA_027064665.1 bacterium
GCAAACACTATAGTGTGGAAACAGTGAAGGGAAAAAATGAGGTGTGGTTCAGCGACGATGTTCCGGTTATCGGAGCGGTGAAGATGAAGTCCCCTGAAGCCGAGGCTGTGCTGATCAAATACGGAAACGAAGGCGCAAAATCGGCGATCACCGAAACCCCGCAGAAGATAAATCCGGGGATGATGTTCCCGCCGACAGGACCCGGAGGGAGTATGCCGCCCGGCTCAAATCCTATGCAAGACGCCATTAAAAACTACTTCGGGAGGTGATTTCCCATATGCTCTATTCAATGACCGGCTATAGCAGGGCATCAGTCAGTCAGGATGACGGCACCATAACTGTTGAGGCGAAATCCGTCAACTCACGCTTTCTGGATATCTCTGTCCGGATGCCGCAGATATTCTCCCAATACGAATACGAGATACGCAAACTGGTTCCCAAATATATCTCACGGGGCAAGGTTTCCATAACTGTTGAAATCACAGACTCAATTAAAAGCAGGTTGTGGGAAATATCCCTCAACGAGGTGATGGTTGACAAATATGCCGGCATCATAGAGGAAATTGACAGCCGCATTATGCCAGAGCGCACCGTGGTCTCGCTGGACAGGTTCCTGTTTATGGATGACATCTTCATCCGCAGACTGGATGAGTCTGTGGTGCAGTCTGTCGGGCGGATGATTCTTTCGGCAACAGAAAGCGCCCTCAAGGAACTCAAAAGAGCCCGGCGTGCGGAGGGAAAGGCACTCCAGAAGGATATCCAAAAACGGGTTAGCAATCTCAAAAATCTTCTGCGCAGACTCAAAAGACTTCACGAATCCGCACAACCACAGCGGTTTAAAACCCTGCGTGAGGAAGTCAAAAAATTAGTGGAAAATTTAGAGATAGACCCGTTAAGGCTTTCGCAGGAGGTTGCCCTGCTGGCGTCCAAGGCGGACTGCACTGAGGAAATAGTGCGTCTGGAATCGCACATCCGGCGAATTGAGGAGGGGCTCAAAAGCCGAAAGCCCGTGGGCAGTCTGCTCAACTTTGTCCTGCAGGAGTGCTTCCGGGAAATCAACACAATCGGCTCAAAGACCGATGTCGCAGAAATCTCAAATATCGTGATAGACCTCAAAGAAGAAATTGAGAGAATAAAGGAACAGGTGCAAAACATAGAGTAGTTATGAGGATACTGTCCGCTATATCGTTGATTTTAGTCGGGGCGTTTATTATTCTGGCGGTCGCCACCTATGACCCGATGGATATGCAGCCGGGGGATTGGTTTCTCCCGGCGCCACGCCCGGTGGACAATCTTGCCGGTCCCCTCGGCGCCTGGATTGCCCTGCGACTGCACACTCTTGCCGGGTATCTTTCGGCGGCGGTAGGGGTTATATTTCTAATTTTGGGCGCCGCAAGAATTTTCCGCTGGAATCTGGCGCTTTTGCTGAAAATAATCGGATACTTCATCGGCTGGGTGGTCGCTGTTGTGGTGGTTCTTGCGGTTTTCGCTGGAGAATATCGGGGCACTCTTGCGGGCAATTTAGCAGAAGGCACAGAACATCTATTAGGTCATCTGGGAAGTGTGGGCAAATACTTTGCGGCAAGTGCCCTCTTTTTATCCTGGTTCCTTTTCGCCACGGGGATAGGTTTCCGCAGACCCGCCCTGGCGGTCTATAATCTTTTCGGAAGGATTGTGGGCATAAGGCAGAAATACATCCAGAAGCGCCGTGAAAAAGACCTCGCTGAGCGCAGGAAACTGATTGAACAGCACCGCAAGCGGCAGGAGCAAATCCATCGGCGGATTGCCACCTCACGCACGGGGAAATTAGTTCCGGGGTCAATTCCCGAGGAGATACTTGTCCCGCCGGGCGAACGGAAACCAAAAACCCAGGCGGCAGAAGAACTTCCCAAATCCGAGGAGGCACCGCCGGAGGAAAAAGAATTCGCCCCCGGGCTGACCGATGAGGTCTTCACACCGCCGCCGATAATCCGCACCGAATCCGAAATCGCCGACACCGGCACCGAAACACCCGGGCAAATTGTGATAGAATCGGAAATTTCGCCGGAGCCGGGCGAGGAAAGTTTTACTCCTTCTCCCCCTCAGCAGGAAAGCGTGAGCGCTGGGGAAAGCCCAGCCAAAGCGGAATCCGAGGCGGAGGAGGAAGAGATAATTGTTTCCCCGCCGCCGGCAAACCTCGGCGAGGAGCCCGCAGAACAACCTGCCACCGAACAGATATCACAGGAGGATGAGGAAATTCCGCCGTGGCTTTTGACGGAAATTCCTGAACAGGCACCCGCCGCGGAGGATGTCTCTGAAACGGCGCCGGAGAGCATCCCGCAGACACCCGCCGAAAGCGAACCCACACCATCGGAAAAGGAGATTCCTTCGGAAAAGACACAATCAACAGCGCAGGAGCCCGAAACCCCCGATGTAATCACTCCGCCGGAAAGCCCGGGTGAGGAGATTGAGCCGGCGGAAACTGAAGAGGAACCGTCTCTCCTGCCCGAGGCGGTGGTTTCCGGTGAGGATTCCGGCGACGGCGAGTTGGTCCTGCACGAGAAAAAGTTTGTCCCGCCGCCGATTGGACTGCTTCACCCGCCGGAGCGGCAGACACAGCAGTATTCCGAGGCGGAACTCCAGCAGATAGCCCGCGACCTATACAACGCCCTCAAAACTTTCCGGGTTGAGGGGAAAATAGTGGCAATCACGCCGGGACCGGTCATCACAAGATTTGAATTTGAGCCTGCGCCGGGGATAAAAATCTCAAAGATAGTCAACCTCGCCGACGACATAGCGCTTGCACTCAAGACCAGCGATGTCAGGATAGTGGCGCCGCTTCCCGGCAAGGGAACCGTGGGGATTGAAATTCCCAACCGTGAGCAGGAGACGGTCTACATCCGGAGCGTGATTGAATCGCAGGCGTTCCAGAACACAAAGGCGATGCTTCCTCTGGCGCTGGGGAAAAAGGTCGCCGGCGAACCGGTGGTGGCAGACCTCGCCAAAATGCCCCATCTTCTCATCGCAGGGGCAACAGGTTCGGGTAAATCAGTTTGCATCAATGCGATAATCACCAGCCTCATTTATAAGAAAACCCCCACGGAACTACGCCTTCTTCTGATTGACCCCAAGCGGCTGGAACTTTCCATATACAATGGCATTCCCTATCTTGTCTCGCCGGTGGTCGTGGAGCATAAAGAGGCGTCGGCGGCGCTGAAATGGGGACTTATTGAGATGGAGCGCCGGTATAAAAAACTTGCCGAAGCCCGCGTGAGAAAACTTGAGGACTACAACAAACTGGTGAAAAAGAAGCCCGAACTGGGCGAGCCACTGCCGTATATCGTGATTATAATTGACGAGTTGGCAGACCTTATGATGACGGTGGGGGCAGAAATTGAGGAACCCATCGCACGGCTGGCACAGATGGCAAGGGCTGTAGGGATTCATCTAATTATTGCCACGCAGCGCCCCTCGGTGGATGTGGTAACGGGAATAATAAAGGCGAATTTCCCCTCCCGGATAGCGTTCAAGGTGCGGAGCAAAATAGACTCCCGGACGATACTTGATATGGCGGGTGCGGAGCGGCTCCTCGGACACGGTGATATGCTCTATCTCCCCTCCGGATTTGCCGACCCGGTGCGAATTCACGGCTCCTATGTCTCCACCGAGGAGACGGAAAATCTGGTGGAGTATCTAAAGCAGTTTGAGAACCCGCAGGAGACCTCGCTTTCGTTCCGTGAGGTGATTGCCAGAAAAGCCACCGAGATTGAACTTGACGACCTGTTCTGGGAGGCGGCAAAAATTGTGGTTATGTCGCAGAAGGGTTCAGCGTCGCACCTGCAGAGAAAACTTCGCATAGGCTACACCCGGGCGGCATCAATAATTGACCAACTTGAGGCATACGGCATAGTTGGTCCCTTTGAGGGAAGCCGCCCACGGGAAGTTCTAATAAAAACCCTTGAGGAACTTGATAAGTTGAGAATGCAGATGGGAGGATGAGGCGCTATGGTGGAAAAGAAAAAGGAAAAAATTTTCTATCAGAGCAGGAATACCCTTGTGTCCGAATCCAAAGTGATATCCGGCGGCAGGGCGATAAAACTTGCCGATATAGAGGAAGCCTCTGTGGCGGTCAGCGTCAAAAGGGTTCGTGAGGGAATAATTATGCTTTTTGTCGGCGTGGCGGTTCTGATAATTGCCCTTGCGACATCCACATCCATCGTTGCAATTTTGGGAATAACTTTTATGGTTCTGGGGGGAATTTCACTGGGA
>JAMOPH010000040.1 GCA_027064665.1 bacterium
ATTCCTCACTCTTGAACCAACTATGTAAATCGTCTGCCATTTGATTTCTGTCGGGTGTGTTGTGTGAAATCCCTCATACTCATACCACAGCCAGAATGTGTCCTGCTCGGGGGCACCGGGCAGATATGGGTTGTGCGGCAGACTGTCAATCACAAACGCCATCGGGCAGGAGGAAATCCGAATCATTATTTTCACGCTGTCGCCGGCGCTGTATTGGGCATAACTTGTTGTGGAAAGCAGAGTTAAAATCAAAAACCCCGGGAAAAATTTTTGAACAATCCCCTTCAAAGTTGCCCCCATTCCAGCCACAAAAAGATTTTGATGCCCTCATCTGTGCTAAAATATAACTTTCCCTTTCCCGGATATGCAAGGGGTTTGATAAAAATTTTTTTCTTCTCTTTTGGCAAAAGAGTAAAGGAATTTTTGATAGGCACGAAAACCCCCATAATCCTTTCCATAAGCAAAAGAGCCTGCTGCCATCCAATTTGCTCCGGCTCGTTCCAGCCGATTTTGAAATTTAATGTGTCGTCTGTCCAGTTTACCACGCACACGGAGTCAAGGTGCGATTTTATGACCAGTTTGTTCGGGTATATGTTTGCGATGCATCCGGGACATTTTGGGGGAATGTGCCGTGAGGATTGGGTCGTCAGAAGCACCGGGATTATTATCCCGGCGGCGTATGCACCGTTGCCGCACTGCCTTATGTCAATTTCAAATGCAAAATTGCGATTGTAATAGATTTGGCTGTCGGGAACAAAAATCTCCATCCGCACCCTGACATCCTTTTCAAGAGGTTTAAGGGTGACCTTGTTCGGGATAATTTTCACCCATTCTGCCGAGGGAAGAACAGGTATACCTTTCTGGTCGGTGCGCAGTTTGGGCGAAATCGTTATCGTTTTCCCGAAATTGTCGGGATTGAGAAGCGTTATCTCATCGGTGACGAGCGTTTCGCCGGGTGTTGCGAAAAGTTCCAATTTCCCCGGTGATGCACCCACACCCAGCGCCATCAGGATATTGGCAGACAAAAATATCCCTACCACCCCACTTACTAATTTCCCCGCCATATCAATCCTTTCAGAGAAGTTTGCGGAGCGTTGCCAGTTATCTTACGACTGTGATTGAACCGCTGCAGACGGTTTCATCGTCAACCTCAATTGAGTAGAAATACAGTCCCGGTCGGACAATGTTTCCTGTTTCTGAACGGCAATCCCAGGTTGTAGCGCCCTCGGGCGAGCGCCATATTTCCTCGCCCTCATAGTCGTAGATATGAATTATTCCGTGTCCGAGGAACATATCCGGATACCAGAAATGCACCACATCGTTTATTCCATCTCCATTGGGAGTAGCCACGGTCGGGCGACAATCGCAACTGGTCACGGCGAAGACAAAGCACAGTTCAAAGGTGTCCATCTGATTGGGGGCGCCGTAGTCGGGCGGAATGTCTGCGCAGGTTATGGTGGCACAGATTGTATCCCCGTTCGGGAATATGATTGGTGGGTCGGCATTTTCCGGAATCAACCGCACAGACTGCTCATCAGAATCCCACACCAGACCGGCATCACCATAACCTATGGTTCTGTCCGCAATCTGAATCACCACGCTTGACGAGTCCACACGGCGCCAGGCGTCGTCAAGGTCAAAGGTGATATCCTGGTCCTCGTCCTCAACGACTTGATATGGCTCCGGTATGGTGCGTTCAACATAGGGGGGAGTGAGGTCCACAAAGAATTTCCAGCGGTATGTGCCCCGCAGGTGGTGTCCCGCAAGGTCATCCGCCCTTATCAGCGCCACCTCAACAGATTCCCCATCGGCGAACCTCAAAGATGGCGGCGGAGTGAAAATCATCGTATCAGGGTGCCAGGCGAAATCCGGTCCCCACGAATAGATTGTCCCGTTGACCTCAAGTTGAATCGTGCTGGTGTCAACTCCGGCGTCATCGTCGTAAATTCGCATTATAATCTGCTGGTCGTCATTGGATGAGGTGGAATCGGGTTTTGGCAGGATGATTTCCGCCTGCGGTCCGAAGCCGAACTGAAGCGGTATCACATCAAAACAACAGCAGGCGGTATCAAACTCGGAGCCGTAGTCTGTGTCGGCATCGCACGCACACACACGATATACAAAATCGGCATACTCGGACTGCCCCTCAATTTCTCCGGAGAAAATGTCTCCGCCCTGCGGATAGAGAGAGTCAATCATAAATGTTCCGTCATCCACGGAGCCATCGGTGTCGTATTCAACCCAGGCGCACAGCACCCCCGATGGGTCGGTTATGTTCGCCTGGACGGTAAATGGCAGTTCGGGGGGCAACTGCGCCCCAGAATCCGGGTTCAGGTCCGCGAATTCGGGGCAGAGGGTATCATCATCTGGGATGTAGAAACACCATCGGGCGAGGGAATCGGGGAGTCTGTTGGGTTCGCCGTAGTCGGGCTTGTCCATTGCTCTTAAAATTGTCACACAAACGGTGTCGTTATCGCTGAAAATGTATTCCCCCACCGCTGGGTCCCAGCAGAAGCGATTTCCGGACACTGTCACTCCGGATGAATTGATGTCAAGAGTGACCAGAAGCGGCGGGCGGTTCTGGCGACTTTCCCTGTCGTCAATGCCCACCAAAAGCGCATCCCAGTTGAACCCGGATTCGTCATCCCAGATGTCAAAACATATGGTCGGCTGATGGTCGGTTACGATGCTTCCCGGCGCCGGTGTTCTGTTTGCGATTTTGGGCGGGGCAAGGTCAACCCTGAAGTGCCAGTGAATTGGTCCCGAGAACGGCAGATTGCCCTGATAATCCATAACCCTTGTCAACTCAACATTCACCCGCTGTCCGTTGGTGAACGGTTCGGAGGGGTCAGGGTCCCATCGCAGAAGCGGATGCGAATATGTTAGCCGTGGAGAAGTTGTCGGAGTATACATTCTGCCGTTGACCATAAACTCTATTGAATTGGGGTTGAGCGAATCATCAATTTCGGAGAAATTCATAAGAATCCGCTGGAGAGAATCTGATGTCCAGGTGTCTGGGAGGGGCTCTATAATAGTCGCCACGGGTGAACAGGGCGCCCGGTATTCCCTTGTTCCCTCGTCAGATATGGGTCCGGTAAGCCCCTCAAGTTCAACACGAATTTTGACATCGCGCATAGCGCAGTCCCCTATTGGGCGGGCGGAACTCCAGGTTATCATATATCCGCCCCGCACAGATTCTGCAATCAGTGGTAGAATTAGATTGAAATCTCCCGGTCCGGTCCAACTGAAGAACTGTCCACCGGTACTGTCGGTCATCATATAATATTGGGCGCCGTCGTAAGGGGGGGAATACCAACTCCATCCGCCGGTATCTGCCACGATGAAACATACCGCTCTGTAGGCGAGCAACGCCGCAAGAACCTGCTCGGGGGTGTAATGCGCCGGAGCAGGCGGTGAGGTGCTCCACTCCCATGAACTCCCAACATAGTGAGGGGGTGCATCGGTGACCATTATTATCACGATGGTGGCGCCGTGGCGGAAATGCATAGAATCCACCGCTTCCCGAATAGCATCCAGCGAACATTCCGGACCATCGCCGCCGCCACCAAATGTAAGACCGCTTATCCAACCTTCAAATATACTTATATCGCCCGTCAGGTCGTATCCGTGGGGGAAATAGACGGAATCTCCAAAGGTCACAAGCCCAAGACGATATGAAATGCCCGCCACCGCAAGGGATTCGGCAAAATCGTGAAGCCCGGAGACTACATCCGAAGCCATACTGGACATACTCCCGGTGATATCCACCACAAATATTATGTCAGCCATCCCGCCTCCGCCGCGCAGGTAAGCCACGATGGGGTATTGATTGACCCAGCCAGAGCCATAGTCCTCATCAACTGTGAAATTGCTCTCATCAAGTCCCACAATGGTGTTGTCATACTCGTCCATAACAAGGCAGAACGCCGAAAGAAGCGGGAATCGGTCTGTGTAGATTCTGTCAACGATTATATCAACATCAGCCGGCGGCGGAACATGGAAATAGATGAACCAGCAGGTGTCAAGTTCATTAGGACCGCATCCGACAGAATCCACGAGGTCTGCTGCGCTAAGGCAAATCCACATAGTGTCGTCTTCTTCAAAACTCAGTCCGGCGGCGGCAGAGTTCCACACCAATGTGTCATCACGCCAGGTGAGGGAGAAATCCCCCCAGCGGTATATCAGCGTATCACCCTCGGGAGTGATAATGCGCACTATGA
>JAMOPH010000041.1 GCA_027064665.1 bacterium
GATATGATGCGGTGATGAAGACCGTCAACCGGATGGTCAACCTGTGCGGGACGGTGCTTGTGCGCCCGGCATTCCGCCAGAACCGGATAAAATTAGATATAATAACCCCTGACCTTGTGGATGTTATCCCCGCCGAGGACGACCCGACAGAAGCCGAGGGAATCGCCTACACGCGCCCGAATCCCGACCGGACCGCGCCGTTTTCATATATAATTCACTACTGGGACAGCGAAAGATATCTAAAATTCACACCGAACGGCGATATAATTCGCGACTCTGACAATCCGGACGGTATAAATCCCTATGGTGTCCTGCCGTTTGTGCGGTTTGTGAATCAACTTCCCACGGATTCGTTCTTCGTCCGCGCCGGCGATGACCTGATTATAGCGCAGGATAATATCAATATCAAACTGACGCAGTTGAATTATCTGGTAAAAATGCAGAGTTTTTCTATTCCGGTTCTGCGGGGGTATCAGGGACCGGACAGAATCACTATTTCGCCGGGCAAGCCGATAGTGATTCCGCTGGGGACAATCGGTCAGGGCGAGGCGGACTTTCGGTTTGAGACGCCGCATCCGCAGATCGGCGAACTGATAAAACTTTTAGAGCACGAGATAATCCGGATTTTCCGCGCATATGGGATCGGCTCGGCGGACTTTTCGCTTCAGGGCGAGGTCAAATCGGGCTTTGCGCTGGTGATGGAAAACCTCAAACTGCTTGAGTCCCGCGAGAACGAACTCCCCTTCTACGAGGACGCCGAGGAGGAACTTTTTGAGGTCATCAAGCGGGTATGGAACTACCACAGCCGGTTTTTGCCCGCGGGGCATCCGTTCCGGGGCGTGCGGATTCCCGAGAATGTGCACCTTCAGGTGTCGGTCAACGACATCTCGCTTCCCAAGCCCGCCGGGGAGGAGATCGCCGAGTGGAAGTTTATGCTTCAGAACCGCCTTGCGACGCCGTTAGATTTTCTGATGCGGCGGTATAAACTTTCCGAGTCCGAAGCCCGCGAGCGCTGGGAGGAAATTAGAAAATGGTGGGCGGAGAACCTTTCCGGGTAAATTCTACACAAATTACTCCTCTTTTTGGATAAATTTGCGGTATTCTGGCGATAGAGTCAGTAGATTTTCGTGCTTCCCTGCAATTATAGTTCCATTGCGGACAAATAGAACCTCATCAAAATCCGATATCTCGTCTAAATCGTGAGTGATAACCACTGTGAGTTTGCCTTTGCTTGCCTCGTATAGTGCTTTTCTGTATTTTTCTCGTAGCACTGGGTCTAAACCGGTGGTGCCCTCGTCAATTAGAATTATTTTTGCGTTGCGTTTGAACAGCGCGCGGAGGATATTTATAACCCTCTTTTCGCCGCCGGAGAAGGAAATTCCACCCATAGTGGAGGTGTCCAGGTAGTTTTTGAATCGGCTAAAGACCCTCTCAAAGCCGAACTTGGATATTAGATATTCCAGGCGATTGTCCCTGTCCTCCTCGTCTATAAGTATGTTTTCCCGTATAGTTCCGCGGAAGACGGAGGAGTCTTGAAGGAGGACGCAGACATTATCTTTCCACCAAGTTTCACTAATTTCGCGGGTATCAACGCCGTTTATTAGAATAGAACCAGAGTATGGAAAATATATTCCAGAAAGTAAATCAAAAAATGTTGTTTTTCCTGCGCCAGTTTTGCCGATTAGAACATATCTTTTGCCGCTTATTAGTTTAAGTTGAGGAATAGTCAGGCGGAATTTGGGATTGTTGGGATAGATAAACTTAACATTTTTGAATTCTACTTCAATTTTGTCATTGTTCGGAGGGATTTTGTTTCTCTCGGGAATTTTTTCGTTAAACAGTTCTGTCAGTCGTTTGAGGGAGGGTATTCTAAGTTGTATGTCGTTCGTTATGGCTAAACTGAGTAGATTAAAGGACGATAAAATAGAATTCATAATGTAAATCGTAGCGAACAGGGTGCCTATAGTTAGTTTGTGTGATATTACGAGAAAAATACCCGAAGTGAATACGGCAAGATACACAAAAGCGTTAAAAAATGAAAAGAGATGATTTAGATAATTTGAAGATATAGCGCTTTCTATGCCGGCATTTTTGACTCTATCGTATGAGTCGCTGAGTTTTCTAACGAGGAAATTCTCTATACGGCGGGATTTTATCTCTTTCAATTTATTCAGTGGCGAATATACATCTGCGAACCACTCTTCTCTTATTCGGTTTAATTTCATCTCGTATTTTTCTACATTTTTGACCCCCTTACGGATTAGTAAGTAATATACCGGGAATACTGCGATGGCTAAAAGGACATACCAGCCATACAGCAGAAATAGAATTATGAGATTTACAATCAGTTGAAGGGATATAGAAATTAGGTTAAATATGCCAAATGTCAACAGTGAATATAGATTGGTGGCGTCGTGACTTACTAATTTCAGCCATTCGCCGGGGTCTTTTCGCGATAAAATGGAATACGGTAAACTTAATACCTTTCTGAAAACATCCTCGTTTACCTTGAAAGCCACATCATATTGAAAGGTATAGAGTTTTTTGTCCTTTGTATATCTGAGAAAGATTTGAAGTATGAATAGAACAACATAGATGAGCAAAAACATCCACACTTTTCCGGCGGTGCCGGATACAGTTTTGTCTATTACGGCTTTATATATCAACGGAATAGGGGCGGAGACCATCGCCTCTGCACCGGATAACAGGGTGAAATAGACAAAATCTCTGCGGAAATGACGGATATATTTGAAAATGATTTCTCTCATATAGCGACTTAAATAATTATTGCTTCGCTTACTTTTGTCAAGACAAAAATAGGAGGTTAACAATGCAAAATCAGGAATTCGAAGAGGAAAAAGCACAAGGAGAAGAAATTAGAGAAGAGGTAAATCGGGATTCCGAAATTGCGCAGGAACTCCACCAACTTCGCGCACAACTTGAGGAGACAAAAAGGCAAATTATGCTTGAGAAAAACGCGCGACTGCTTAGCAAACACCTCATTTCTGCCGGGATAAGACCCGATAGAGTGGATGTAGTTCTAAAATTGGTGGCGGATAAACTGGATTCTTCCATTGATGATGCGTCTGCTATGGAAATCGCGCGGAAAATAGCAAACGAATACCCGGAATTCTGCGCCAGCGGTCAACCGGTGAGTGTTGACCAGAGCCGCCCGGGCGGTGCGGTGCGCCCGGATGACCCACTAGAAATTCTAAAATCGCTTCGTCAGCGGAGATAATATATAATTTTTGAGTGTCCCGCGAGATTAAAAATGTATGTCCCTGCCGGCAGCGATGCCGGCGGGGACCATTTAAAAGGTGTTCGTGGTGGAATTTCAAAACGAGCAACGATATTCCCGGACAAATCGTATATGTTTAGGTAATTTGCAAGGGAAATATCTGAAAATATAGTGCAGTAATCAGTGAAAGGTTGAGGATATACTTTGATTCTCTCTTGGTTTGTTGAGTGTTTGTATTTTTCAACATTCACAGCAGTTAATGATGTCATAAATATTGGCTGGGAAGTTAGAAGTATATATCCTGAATAAATGGTATCATCTGGCGGAATTACTGGATTATAGTATTCATCTAATTGGGTTACAATATGCTTTACTCGTAAAGGATATCCAAAATCCGGGGAAATAAATGTATCTCCGGAGTCGCTCCACATAACTTCTAAGGGGGAAGAGTCGGCGAATTCAAAGCGGATAATATATAATCCTCTTTCCGGTTGAGATAAATCCTCAACATTTGCAAAATCTTCACACATATTTGCAAAAATTTGATACGAATAGAAACAGGGTTTCTGGTAAAACTCGGATGGTTCAACTGGATTGATATAGATCATTCCCTGGTGCCGCCAACCATCTATATAATAATAGTTCCAATCCACATCTGTGCTAACAAAAACCTTTTCCATTCCGCCGGCAAAGGCGAGAGATAGCCGTTTTATTAGAAACTCAGATTGGAGAGCAAAATAGTAACTCAGCACGGAATCATATCTTGAATCGGAGGGATCCGAGAGAATAGAGTGGATTTGTTCAGCATCGCTTGGGATAGGTTCCGGCATAAAAAAATGGAATTCTAAAAATCCGCTTGCCATATCATCAGCCCAGATGGGTTTTAAATAGCCGAATTCGCTCATTAGATTTCTAAAATATCGCACTGCGGGAAC
>JAMOPH010000042.1 GCA_027064665.1 bacterium
GGGTCGCCCTCAGCGGCTTGTCTCACCTTCTCCACATACTCCGGATTGTAGGGATTCCCGCCAACTATCGCCAACTTCATATCGGTCTTGACTTTTTTGAACGCCTCGGCGATCAGATGTTGCCGCTTTTCGGGCGTCAGCCTTCCCACCGAAAGGACATACTTTTTCGGCTCCAGACCCAGCCTTTCCAGAACGCCGGTTTTCTCTACCGATGTCACGATTTCCGTCCCGGAGGGGATGTAGTGGACTTTCCGCCCATACACTTTTTCGTAGTGCCGTTGTGCCGGGATAGCGTCAACGACGATGTGCTTTGCCACCCGGGCGGCAAGTGCCTCACTTTTTTTCAGAAACCACCGCCCAAAAGCCCCGTATTTCTGCCGCTTCCAGTCAAGACCATCAACGAAAAGCACCGATTTTTTCCCGAAAAGGCGCAGAACCATCACCTGAATTGCGTTCCCCACATTGAAGGCGAAAATCGCATCGTATCTGCGGAATACGGCGTCAACTGCGGCGATGGTGGTGTGCGAGGGCGTGGACATATGGGGCAGTTCCAGCGAGGGCAGATAGCGGAGTTTGATGCCCTTATACTCTATCGGACGCCCACGCCTGAAGCCACGGCAGTAAACCGTTATATCGTGCCCCCACTGCGCCAGCAGTTTGACGGTGTTTTCCGCCGTGACCTCAAATCCGCCGTAGTTGGCGGGTATCCCCCTTATTCCGATGACGCCGATTTTCATCTTTCCCTCAAAAGCCTTTTTACATACTCCTCCAGCGCCCGGCGCCAGTGCCTTAATTTTTTCCCGAGGGCATCCTCAATTCTTATTGAGTCAATCGCCTCCATCGGCGGTCTGAACGCTCTGGTGGGAAATTTGCTCGCCGGAACCGGCTCTATCTCGGCGGCAGAACCCATAAATTCCCTTATCGCCACAGCGATATCATACCTGCTTGCCGGCTCGCCCGAGTTGGCAATGTGAAAAAGTCCATAATGCCCGCCCTCGACAAGTTGAACTATCGTTTCTCCGATATCTATTGAGTAGTTCGGCGAACCGAAGATATCGTCCACTGCCATAACTTTCGGTCTTTCCCGCAGAAGGTCAAACATCTTGCCGACGAATTTTTTGTCTCGGGCACCGCCGCCGAATAGCCATCCCACACGCAGAATTAGAAAATCCCCCTCATCAAGAATCTCCTGCACAAATTTTTCGCCCTCGTATTTGGTTCTGCCATACACATTTACCGGCTTTGGGATATCCTGTTCGGTGTAGGGGGTCTTTTTCTGCCCCGAAAACACTCCACTGGTGGAGATATATACCAGTTTTGTCCCCGTGTCCCGGCAGATTTCGGCGATGTTTTTCGTAGCCAGCGCATTGACAAGAAACGCCTTTTCGGGATTGTCCTCGCACCAGTCAAGGTCGGTTATTGCGGCAAGATGAATCACCCAGTCAAACCCGCCCTTTGCGATTGCCCGGCGCACCCGCTCAAAATCTGTGATGTCCATCTCCCCGTGCGAGGGTGCCACGACCTCAAATTCCCGCCCCAGTATCGGGAGAATGTCCGAGCCGAGCATCCCGCTGCTGCCCGTGACAAGCACTCTCATATGGTTCCCTCTTTGCCCCCTGTTTTTGCGCCCAAACTCACAATTTATAAAATTGTCCCCGCCGGCAAAGTTAAAAATTTTTGATGTCTGTTGAATTTCCCCGCCGATTGATGTAAATTGAATTTGTGAGAATGCGCCTGATTACAGTTCTGCTCTGGGGGATATCTGTGCCGCTGTGGGCGGCGGAGGGACTTTCCCCGTGGATGATTCTGCGTGAGGACGGTGTCGGCTCGCATTTTGGATGGTCTGTGTGCGCCGGCGATTTTGACGGCGACGGAGTGCGGGATATCGCCGTGGGCGCCCCGTTTGACAGCGCCGCAGGATACCGCAGTGGCGCTGTGTATGTCTTCTTCGGTCCCGATTTTTCCTGTCCGCCGATGATTATCCCCGGTCTTCATCCCCGCGACCAGATGGGAATCTCCTGCGACAATGCCGGCGATTTCAACGGCGACGGCTACGACGACCTTCTGGTCGGCGCCAATGTGGTTGAGGATATCGGGGGGGCATACATCTTTTTCGGCGGACCCGATTTGGACTCGCTCCCCGATGTGATTTTTTTCGGCGAGAACCCCGTGGATAATTTCGGATATTCCTGCGCCGGTCTGGGCGACCTCAACGGCGACGGCTACGATGATGTCGCTGTCGGGGCGCTGTATAACGATGCTCTCGGCGACCGCACCGGCAAGGTCTATATCTACCTCGGCGGGGAGACTCCGGATTCCATCCCGGATATCGTTTTGGTTGGCTTGAGCGAGGACGACGATTTCGGCGTTGACCTTGACGGCAGGTTTGACTTTGACGGCGACGGTATCCCCGACCTTTTGGTGGGCGCGGTTCAGGCGGGAGACCCGTTCACACAGCCCGGCGAGGCGTATGTGTTCACCGGCGCTATGCTGAATCTCGGGGCAACCGTGCCGGAGTTCAGATTTCACGGCGAGGATGTGTTCAATTTCTTCGGCGGGACGGTTGCCGCCCTTGGCGATTTCAACGGCGACGGGAAGGACGATGTGATAATCGGCGCATACAACTACGACGACCCCGCAGACCCGTCGGACACATCGGTGGGAAGATCTTACATATATTTCGGCAAAGAATCCACCTCGGCGCCGTGGGAGATTCCCGACCTGATTTTCACCGGGCGGCGCAACCGGGATTATTTCGGCGGCACAGTGGGCGCAGTGGGCGATATCAACGGCGATGGTTTCGCCGATGCCGCCGTCGCCGCAAGTTGGGATTCTATCACAGATGCAAATTCCGGCGTGGTTTTCATCTTCTGCGGCGGATTTGACCCCGACGATGTGCCCGATTATTTCTGCCGTCCCGTGCCACCGGGCGCAGAGGAGGATTTCGGCTGGACAATTGAGCCCCTCGGCGATGTCACCGGCGACGGCTACCCCGATTTCGCAGTCGCCAACGGCGTGTATTCCGACACAGGGAAAGTCTATATTTTCGCCGGGTTCGCCACGGTCAGCCCGGTTGAGGCGGAATTGGTCTATCCCTTTGATGGTGCGGTCTCCTCCGACAACCGGCAGGCGGCGGCATTTGCCCTTTTCAGCGATAGGATAATTGACACCGCCTCGGCGGTCATAACCCTCAACGGCGAGACGGTCTCCGGCGGAATAGAATGGCACGGCGACACTGTGGTCTTTGTTCCGCCTGACAATTTTGCCGATGGCGAGAGTGTGGTGGTCTGTCTTGAGGATGTGCGCACTGCCGCGGGGGATTCCCTCGCCGAGCGGGTGTGCACGCACTTTCTGGTTGACCTCACTCCGCCGGTTGCGGTGTTGACGGTTCCCCGCGATGGCGACCGGGTCGCCTGGAGTCGCAGGGTTGCCGCGTGGGTCGTGATGGATTCTGTCAGCGCGCGGATTGATGAGGACGCCTTCGCCACAGCGGACGGCGACCCTGTTCCGGTTGATGTCCGGGCGTTTGATTCGGTGTGGGTTTTTGCGGTTGAGGGCGATGAGGCGCCGGCGGTCGGTTCTGGGGAGGCGTATCGGGTTTGCCTTGCGGTGTGCGACAGCCCGGACTACGGCGCGCCCAACTGCGACACGATTTGCGTGAGCGCGGTTGTCTGGAGGCAGTGGCTGGCGCATATCTACGCCTGGACCACAGGCAAGGACACGGTGATTCTCTCTGTGGGGCAGTCGCCCGCCGCGACAGAGGACTTTGACCCCGCGCTGGATATCCTTATGCCTCCGCCCGCCGGAACCGATGTTCGGCTCAAATGCGGGGAGATTTATCTGTCCCGCGATATGAGGGGCAGTTTCTCGGACAGCGTTGAGTGGCAGGTGGTCAGTTTTGAGGATTCGCCGGTGTTCGTGCGGGTTGACGGCGCGGGTTTCCCTATGGCGGTCGCCCTGTGGAATGACACTCTAACACTGCGCCCGAACTTTGTGGACACGATTCCTCCCCGGGGAAGCGCCCGGCTGAAGGTCCTGTTCCGCCCGCCGAGGGTGTATAATCTGCGGATTCCGTTCCGATGGGCGCTCTCGGGAATACCGGGT
>JAMOPH010000043.1 GCA_027064665.1 bacterium
AAAACCTAAATAATCCCTCACATCCACCACAGTCAGGTCGGCGCCGAACTTTTCGGCAAAACGCCGGACATACTCCTCCGACTCCCCGGAGCCGGGCTTTATGTGAAGGTTGATGAAAAACCCCCTGACCCTGTATCCCAACTCCATCAGGGCGTGCCAGAGTGCCAGAGAATCCTTCCCGCCGGAGACCGCCACTAAAACCAACTCATCCCGGCGGAACATCCTGAATTTTTTTATCGTCCTCTCAATTCGGCGGTAGAAAAACTGCAAAAAATGTTCCCGGCAGAAGGCAGTGTGATGGGAGTGAAGTTTAATCCTTGCGGTCTTTCCGCAGACCCGGCATTTCATAATTGCACTTTCCCCTTTGTGTATCTTGACTTTAGACCCGGTTGCGCCTATTTTAATTAGAAGAACTGAAACAGCAGAGGCAAGGGAAATGCGCAGGGGATTATTGTTTTTTGTTCTATTCTCCGGGGTATTATTTGCAATACCGCCGGGACCGACAGCGAGTATGAACATTCCGACGCCCAACGGCTGGGCGGGATGCGAATACCAAAAAATCTTCATTGCAATAACCGACTCCAACGGGGACGCCGTTGACACACCAACAATTCGCCTTCGTGTGAACGGGACATTGTATCTGTGGGGCGATTCGCATCTTGAGTGGCGGGACGATTCACTTTTGGTCTTTACGCCCACCACTGCGTTCACCAACGGCGAGACCGTGTCCGTCGTGCTGGAGCAGGCGAACACGGTTGATGGGCTTCCGCTTCAGGGGGCGCCGGTGTCTTGGGAATTCTATATAGACCTTGATGTTCCATTTTTCCTGCCGGAGACCCGCTATCCGCCGCCGGGGACGACGGTGTGCGCCAGCGTGGGAAGCATCGCCGTTGTGGTTATGGACACGACATCGGACATCCCCTACGACGGGCTGTGTATGTGCATAAGTGCAAATCATTATTCCTGCTCGCCAAACCGCTCCGATGGATACTGCTGGCAACCCGGACTGAATCCAAACTTCGTATATCAGGATTCGGTGTATTTCATCCGATGGAGTTATTTCACCGCCTTTGATGACGAGGACTCAATAACTGCCTGTCTGCGCAAGGCGGTGGACTATGTCAGCAACGGGATTTCTGACGACTCCGTCTGCGGACCGCACTGGTTTGACACCACCGATGCCCAGCAGTGCTGGACATTCTACAAGGACTGCATCGGACCGAGGGCGAATTTGATATTCCCCGCCAACGGCGAGACCACCGCCTGCGACTCAATCGTCATCGGGCTTGAGGATATGTCCGGGATTGACACTATGCTGGTAAAGGCGGTGATAACCGGCGTTACTCCTATGCCGCAGGTCAACTATTCGCCCGATTTCAACGCCTCACCGGACGGCGACACGGTCTATTTCATCGGCGAACTCAACGAGGGCAATATAACCATCCGAATGTATCAGGTTCGGGACAAGGTGGGCAATCTGGCGACATATTCGTCCTTCCCGTCGTGGACGATATATGTTGACAAATCTCCGCCTGAACCATCTTCTCCGCTTCCGCCCGACGGCGCCACGGTGTCATCGTCAACCCCGTCAATTTCGGTGGCAATAACCGACGCCTACACCGCCGTTGACCCGAATTCTTTGATTTTTACGGTCAACGGGGCAAATTATCCCTATCCAAATCCGGCGCTGTCGTGGGATGGCTCCCGGCTGACCTTTGACCCCGCCGCCGCAGGGGTGTCATTTTCCGACGGCGACACGGTTGAGGTCTGTCTGGCCTCCGCCTGCGATGTCGTCCCCGCCGACCGCTGCGGACCAAACTGTATGGATTCGTCATACTGCTGGAGTTTCACGATAGACCAGGGCGGTCCGCAGGCAGAACTTATCGCCCCACCCGACAGCGCCTACACCGCCTGCCCCGACCAGGGAATAATCCTGCACATCTGGGACCAGAGCGGCGTTGACTCCCTCTCCATCCGCCTGACAGTTGACGGCACCACCTACGACTCTATGGAGCAGATGACCTTTTCCAACGATACCCTGACCTTCACGCCGCCGTCCAACTGGGTCAACGGGCAGACGGTGGACTGGAGCCTTGACGACGCCGCAGATATTCTGGGCAACCACATCACCACCTGGCTGACCGGGACATTTTTCGTGGACCTTATGCCGCCGTTTATCACTAATCTGCAGCCGCCGGCGGGAATCCGCTTTGGACCCACCGGACTGACAGTGATATGGACACTGACCGACCCCGGCGCCGGCGTTGACCCATCAACTGCTGTCGTGACCGTTCAGGGCACGGATTTCGCATATCCTGCGGGCTTTTCGTGGGACGGAATGAATCTGTCCTTTGACCTATCCTCCACCGGGCTGACCTTTGCCGACGGCGAGACCGTGCAGGTGTGCCTGCACATCGGCGATTCCATCCCGCCCCAGTTCTGCGGACCAAACTGGCGAGACAGTTGCACATACTTCGTCGCAGATTTTGCCGGACCTGCCGCCGAGATGGTCTACCCGCCGGATTCAGCAATCACCGCCTGCGCCGACAGCCAGATTAGAATCCGCATCTCCGACATTGACGGAATTGACCAGACCACGCTTCAGATAAACATTGACGGCACAAACTACACGAACTCCTCGCCGGAAATCTCGTGGCACGGCGACACGCTGATTTTCACGCCGTCGTCCCCGTTCCCCAACGGCGACACCGTGGATGTTGTCCTGACAAACATCGCCGACACGCTTGGCAACGGTCTTTCGGCGCCGTATCACTGGGTTTTCTATGTTGACACCGAGCCGCCGACCCTTGACAACTACAATCCGCCGAACGATGCCGAGGTCTCCAGTTCGGCGCCGACGATAAGGATGTGGATTTCCGACAACCTCGCCGGCGTGGACACCGCCTCAATCGTCATCCGGGTTGAGGGAACGGAATACCACATCGGCGACCCGGGATGCAGTTGGTCCTCGGGGAGAGTGGTTTTTGACTGCGGAACCGCCGGGTTGAGCTTCTCCGATGGCGACACGGTAAATGTGTGTTTTGTCGCCGCCGGGGACCTCGTCCCCGCAGAACTGTGCGGACCAAACACCACAAATCCCGACTCCTGCTGGTTCTTCCGAATTGACCTGTCCGGACCGACCACCGATATGCTCGTCCCGCTTGATGGCTCCTACACTTCCTGCGACTATCAGGAAATCCGTGTCCTGATTTACGACGAACAGGGCGTAATTCCCGAAAGCACCGCAGTTCGCATAAATGACGACACGCTTAGGGCGTGGCTCGGCGAAATTGCGATGCACGGCGACACGGCGGTCTATACGCCGTCGTCCCCCTTCGCCGACGGCGAAACCGTTGAGGTGCAGGTCGTCCACGCCACCGACTCCATCGGCAACACAACCCTCGGCGGGGATATCTGGAACTTCATCGTTGACCTGTCCCCGCCGGTGTGGTTTGAGACCGAGCCTCCGCCGGGGTCGTTTGTGTCGTCTACATCGCCGACGATAAGCCTTTACTTTGCCGACTCGGTCTCCGGGGTCAATCCCACCACGCTGGAAATCACCGTTGAGGGCACGCCGTTTGTCGGTATGATGCCCGGAATTATGTGGGTTGACCCGGACTTTGAGATTAACCTTGGGATGCTTGGCTTCTCCTTCTCCGACGGCGACACGATTGACTTCTGCTTCAACCGCCTTGAGGATATGACCTCCTACTGTCCGCCGAACGCCCTCAACCCTGACAGTTGCTGGCAGTATTATGTTGACCTCTCCGGACCCACGGCGAATCTGGTCTATCCCGCTGACGGCGTATTTTTCGCCTGCGAGAACGGGACGCTTCAGGTCGCCCTCTCGGACAACTTCGGCGTCAACGACTCCACCGTGAGGCTGTCGGTAAACGGGGTGAGTTATTCCGAATCCTCACCGCAGATGTGGATTTCGGGCGATACGATATATTTCGTTCCCGCCGGCGGCTGGGCTGACGGCGAAACTGTTGAGGTGAGCGTCCCTGCGGCGCAGGACCTCGCCGGGAACGACATCACCTCCGGCGGACCGTGGAGTTTTATGATTGACCTTGCGGGTCCTGTAGTCTCCGATGAAAGCCCATC
>JAMOPH010000044.1 GCA_027064665.1 bacterium
AAAACCACTGACACCATCAAAGCAACCAGCAAAATCCTCCTCATAATAAATCCCCCCCTCTTTGGTAGTTTAACATTTGATAGTTGCAGTTTAAAAAATTAAATTCAATTTGTCAACTTGTTTTGAAAAATTTCCTTAAAATTTTTTAGGCGGCATCTACCGGCAGGCGAGAAACTTACGAAAATTAACTACCATTCAATAAACACGGCACCGGAAGCACCATCGCCGCCGGCAGCACCGGGATAGCCGTCTCCACCGAAATTGTAATCGCCCCCGTTTCCACCACACGAAGGGTCGGTGATTTTGCTCTGGTAGGTCATCTGCGCAGGTATGGCGAAACTGAAAAAGTCAACAGATACCCCTTCACGATGATCCCCTGATTTGACCCCCACTAATAAAATTTAACTTTTTGTTAAATTCAAAGCAAAAATTTTCCCCCGGGACATAAAAAGGGGAGCCCACAACGGACTCCCCTGCTTTCCAACCATATACTGTCCGCCCTTTACCGGAGTAGCATCATCTTGCGGGTGAAGGTCTTGCCGTCGGCGGTCAGTTTGTAGAAATACACGCCACTGGCGGCATCACGACCCATCTGGTCTTTTCCATCCCAGCGGACAGTGTGAGTGCCGGGCTCAAGTTCGCCGTCAACCAGCGTGCGAATCTTCTGACCCAGCATATTATACACCTCAAGTCTTACCTTGGCTTTTTCCGGCAGGTCAAACTTGATGTCCGTCACCGGGTTGAACGGGTTGGGCATATTCTGATACAGAGCCAACCTCTTCGGCACGGCGCTCCTGGCGAAGGTGACCTTGTAGGTGCCGGCTTTCAGTTCTGCGGAGTTCTCAATCAGGATGCCGTTGGCGTAAATCGGGCGGTCTGTGGTGACGGTGGCGTCCTTGGTCAGAACCAGAGTCCAGCCCTCGGCAGGACGGACATCCCTCATCGCAGGAACACCGTCAATAACCAGATATCCGGTGTGGCTGTGTCCAACCATAGCCGGCGGCAACAGCCAGTCAAGGCTCTTGTCCAGACCGGCGGTGGCGTTATCCTGAAGCGCCAGAACGAATTTCTCTCCGCCGATGGTCAGCGTCGCCTTGTCGGTGGCGGCGAGAGGATCGGTGTAATCCACGCCACGCAGCCACGACGCCCTCACATTGATCTCAACGCTGGAATAACCCACCGGCAGGGTCAGATACGCCCAGTATCCCTCACCAGCCTTGATTGACGGCGCATACTCATACACCCCGGTGGCAGGATTATACTTATACACTCCCCACAGCGCACCATCGGGGACTGTCGTCACATGGTCTGTTGTCCAGTCAACTCCGCCGAAGTCATACACGGAACCGATGGTGACCCAGCCCAGCGGAGCGTTGATCGTGTATTCATACACCGGAGTGCCCGGCACGGAGAAGGTTATCTCATCCGGGTCGGTGGAATCGGGCAGATAGAGGACAAAGTATCCATAGCCCGGACGGATTTCCGTCGGGTTCTCATAACTCATTGACCACGGATTATACCAGAATATCTGGCTTGCCGGGACATGGAACACACTTTCAGGGGTGGGATCGGCAGGATCCACCGGGACACTGACCAGATTCCAGCCGGCGTGCAGCGTGATGAACTCCGGAGTGAAGTTGATAAATATCGCCTCGGCGGCGGAATACGCATAGTGGTCGGTGGAGCGCATATCCAGATAGCCGTTGATCACAAAGGCGCCGTATTCGGGCAGTGAGGCAGGATCCCAGTAGAGGGTTCCAGCGGTGGTTCCAGTCCAGATCATCCAGATGGGTTCGGTGCTCTCAAGGGACTTGTAGTCCTCGGTGAGCCTGATGGTATCCAGCAGGAAGGACGGCGGCACCACGGGTTCTCCGCCAGTGTCAGGCGGAAGCGGCGGCGCCACAACATCAATTCCCGGATCAAAACTATCGGTGGCGCCGTAAACCGCACCCATAACCAGAATCCCGGTGTCGCCGGTGGTGTAAATCGTATCACCGGTGCTGTCAAAGTCCATCACCACAGGAACCATCATAAGCGGCACACGCCAGCCCGGAGTGATGCTGAAGGTGAACTCGTAATTCGTCTCGTTGCCGATGTGGTCATCGGTGAAGCAGGAGTGCTCGGGGGCATCCTGCACAGCAAGGGTCACCGCAACATCGGCGCCCCTGCTGGGGAAGAACACATCGGTGAGGCTCAAATCAACCGTCACCAGATAATCGCTGGGCGTGACCTCAACCACTTCCCAGATTCCGCTGGTGTCATCGTAAGGATATGTGTAAACGGTGGTCTCGGCATCGGTCATCACAGTGATGGTTATTGCGAGGGTGCTCTCGGCAATTCCAGCCTCATCGGAGACCTCAAATCTCATCTGCTCAAGCGAACTTGTGACCACCTCATCGGGCTCGGGCAGAACCGCCACAACCTCCGGCGGGGTCAGGTCAACGGTGAACTCAACATCCCTCGGAAGCGAACTGGTAAACCCGCTGGTGACCACATTGCCGGCGACATCGCCAATCTGCGCCAGAGTGAAGTCCACCACCTCGCCGTCAATATACGGCACATCGGGGGTGAACACCAGCGTGTCGCCCACCAGTTCAAGTTCGGGGTCATCAATCGTATAGACCACGCCCTCAACAATGAGTTCAATTGTGGAGGGGTCAACGCCGAGGTTATCCTCAACGAGCATCTTTATCGGCTGGTTGGCGCAGGCGGTGATGCTGCCGTCAAGAGGCTCAAGCAGGGTCACAGCGGGGGCGCTGTTGTCAATCACGAAACTCCAGCAGTAGGGCATCCCATCGGCGGGGTTCGGATAGAGGTCGCAATAGTAATCCACGCCGTCGTAGAGGTTTTCAAGGCAAGCCTCAACGGTGTCGCCATCGGCGAAGGTCACGCCGGCGGCACCGAGGTCCAGCGTAAGCCTGTGACCGTCCCAGGTGCAGGTCGGGTCGGTCACCGGGCTGTAGTGCACTCCGCCAACCGACAGAGCCACATACTCTGTGGCAATCTCGCCGCTGATGGAGTCATCAATGGCGATGGACACCACAAGATGGCTTCCGGAGGCATAAGTTCCCGGCGCCGGCTGAGGATCGTAATACACCGGACCGCTGAAGTCCACGAAGAAATGCCACGAATAATCGCCAATGTAAAGGAGCGGATTGCCGTAGATATCGGTAGCCTGCAAAATTGAGCAATCAATCTGGCGACCATCATAATATGTGCCCGCAGGCGGAGTGAATTCAAAGTATCCACCGCCAAGATGCCTCAGCGGGAAATACGAAATGGTATCAATGCTCATAAGAACAGAATCATCGCCGGTGTGCATCCAGTGATACACATAACTGGTCTCCACGGTGGAAGTGGAGTAAACCTTGCCCTCAAACATAAACTCCACGCTGGTGGGGTCAATTCCATCGGGGTCGTAGATGGTGAAGGTAACCTTCTGGTCCGGGCAGGCGGTGTAGGTTCCATTGGCAGGAGTCACACTCTGCACATAGGGACCGCCAACCACAAAGAATGTCCAGGTAACCGGGTCATACTCGTAGGCATAGTGGTTGGGCTCGCATATATCAATGGAATCCTGAATGTCAAAGAATGTCACACGGACGGTGTCGTTCTGCGCCCAGTGAATTCCAGCCCTTTCAGGATAGAAGGTGAACACGCCGGTGCCGGTGGAATAATCCCAGGTCCAGTCGTAGGGTCCATCTATGGGCAGAGGGAACGGCAGACTGTCAATGGTGTATGTCCCGCCGGAGTAGTCAATCCTCACACGAATTGTGAACGGATTGATGACGCCATACTCATCGCCCAAAGTGATGGTAATCGGCTGAAGGGTATCATAGACGAAGGCGTTGTGCTCCGGTGTGTGGCTGACAAAATACGGGGCGCTTCTGTCGGCGGTGATATCCCACGCCACATCGTGGTCGCTCAGCGGGTTGCCGAAGACATCGGCGGCGGTCAGAAGTTCAACATGGAGTGTCTCGCCCTCGTAAATCGGAGGATTGGGCGTTAAGACAACCTCTTCACCCACACGGGCGAGCCCGGTGGTGGTTGTCAAA
>JAMOPH010000045.1 GCA_027064665.1 bacterium
CGTCCTTTTCCCACAGATTCTCTCTGGGTTCCCTGGTGATTGTCCGCATAGAGACCAGATTTGTCCGCAGAAGGATTTTATCGCCGGCAAACGCACGATAGAACGCCAGAATGTCCGCCGAGTAGGGAAATTTCCCCTTTGCGGATTCCACCGTATCAAGCGCCATAAGGTCGTCGTAGGTCCAGTCGTCGGTCTCGCCGCGGATTTTGTCAATTGCCCAGAGGCGGGAAAACAAAAACAAAACCACAAGCGACATTTTCAGAAATTTCATAGTATCCCCCTCAACTGCGGTTCAGATAATAATTAAAAATTTATAAGGCAAACCGCAATGAATAAAAGCATCTCACCGGGAATAGTAGATTTTCTCAATGTCAAATCCCAGATTGGCGTTTTTTGATTCCCGCAGAGTGCGGAAATAATACTCGTCCATACAGGGGTATATCGGGTCAAGGCGCAGGGGATGATGCCCCGGGAATTTGTCGTCAAGATACTCCTCAAACGATGAGTAATTTTTGATTCGCCTGTCGTGGAATTTTTTCTCAAGATATTCCGGGTCAAAACTCAGGGCTTTCTGGAGTTCAGAGACGATGTATCCCAGTTTCTGGTTGCCGAATTTGACGCCCTCTTTGGTCACATCAATGCATTTGGTGAAACCGCAGGGGGTTTTGATGTATTCAAAATCTCCGGGTTTGAGTTGGACCATAAAGGCGGAATCGCCGTAGAGAGGATCTCCGCCGATGAACACCAACTCAACATCCTTTTCGGTGGCGTTTAGAAGGTCCTCAAAGGGGTCGCCGGGACCATCACGGATGACCATAATGTCGGCATACAGCCCGGGCTTTATCCTTCCGACGAATTTGCTCCAGTTGATGGCATCCGCCGGGTTGCAGGTGACCATTTTTGCAAGGTCCAGCGGAGTAATAAGCGTGTCGCCCCAGCGGTGTTTGGCATACTGATAGGCGATTTTCATCTCGTTGAGAAGATTTTTCCCGCCGGAGGGGCTCCAGTCGGTGCCGAGGCATATTCTCACGCCGTATTTTTTGAACAGCGGGATTTTCGCCGTCTCGCCGTATAGCAAAAGATTGCTCGCCGGCGACCACACCAGCGTCATATCGTGGTCAGCCATATACTTAATCTGGCGCTCGTCAAGGGCGGTGCCGTGGATTATAATTGTCTGCCTGCGGGCGAGACCTTTTTCAATCAGAAAGTCAAACTCCGCCCGGGCGACATCGTCGGTGCCCTCGGCTATGTGGAAAAACAGGGCATCAAGTTCGCCGGCATCCATTTTCTCGATCCACCGGCGGATTTTGTCGTCCTTGACCTTGGTGACATTGCGCACATAGGGCGAGATTTTCCGCTTTTTCTGCCCGAAATATCTCCACACATCAAGGTTTCGCACCAGAATATCGCAAAATTTGCTTGCGCCCATCGGCGAGCCCTGAACCGCCGTCTCGCCAGCCACCAAGTGCTTCACCTCGGCGTATTTCATCGCCTCGGCGGGCATATAGCAGTATTTTTTGTCAAACAGAAGATACTTTGCGTATTTGACATCGGTTTTGAGCGAGCGCTCCCGGGGCCACTGGTAGCGGTTGGTGTATTTTTTCGGCACCTGCCACAGCCCGACAGTGTTGTAGTGCATATGGTCGTGGATATTTATCAGCCCGGGGAAAATAATCCCGCCGGTGTGGATAAACAGCGCCGAGGCGGAGTCCGGTTCCGGCGGGAACTTTTCGCCCTTGCGGAGAACCGTGTCAATTTTCTCACCAACAATCACCACCCTTGCGCTGTCAAGGACGATGATATCTCCGGTGGCGGAATCTGTTATCATCGTGGCGACCTGGCCGCACAGGACAATCGCCGAATACTGGTCGTATCGTCTGCCGGTGGAGTGGTCGGGATAAATTTTAAGTTCCGGCGCCGGCGGAACTGCGGCGGAAATTTCCCCTTTTCCCTTCTCCGGTGCCCTGACATTTTCCATCTTCCCGGCGCAGCCCCACAGATAAAACAGCCCCAGCGCCGTCAGGATGATTCCCAATTTCCTCATAATTCCTCCCCTCCGCTTTTTTCTCAATCAAATCAAATGTTTAGGTGAGGCAACCTTTTATTACGACCGGGTAAAGTTTACTTTCCGCTTGCGATATCCCAAAAATCTGCGATATTTGTCAAAAAATAGTGGAGGAGGGGCATAGATGGACAAAATGGATAGAATTGACCCGTCAAGCGCTTTCCCGAAACAGGAGGGGGCATATTGCCCGGCGTGCGGAAGGTATATCGGGGCATACACCACCTGCCCATACTGCGGGACACACATAAAGGAGCGGGTTTCCGTCAAGGCGCTCAAGATATTTTCGCTTGTGTTCTCCGTGGTGGGGGTGATTCTGCTCTGGTGGGCGGCGGGAAGGCATATGGTTCCGCAGATTCAGGCGGCAGAGATTGATAACCGCACCAATTTCGCCTATGTTCAGATGAAGGGCGTTGTTCTGCGCACCCCAACCTACGATGAGAAGAACAGAACCCTCTCGTTTCAAATAGACGACGGCACTGGCGCTGTGTGGGTTAAGGCATACGGCGCACAGGCGGAGGAAATCGTCAAAGAGGGCAAAGTCCCTGCGCCGGGCGATACGGTTGAGGTTGAGGGAACCGTCCGCCTCAAGGGAGATTTCGTCAACCTCACGGTGAATCTTCCCGAAAAACTCAAAATCATAAAGCCCAAGCCGATTGAGATAGATATCGCCGAAATCACCGATTCCCTCTACGGTATGGTGGTCAAAACCGTTGGGATTATCAACTACATCCGCAAATACGACAACGCAATGAAGATTCAACTGTGTTCGCCCAATGCCGATGCGTGCGTGGAGTCGTATTTCTACTATTCCCGTTTTCCCGACCTCAATCCGGACGAATTTGAGCGTGGCGACACTTTGATTCTTGTCGGGATGGTCAGCACTTACAAGAACAAACTGCAACTTGTCCCGCGCAGTTCGGAGGAGATGTGGCACAAAAAGGGCGAAAAGCCCAAACGCACCTGGACAAGCGGCAAAAAACCACCCGAGAACGCCCCCAAGGTCAAATTGGGCGACCTCAAAGAGGATATGGTGGGCAAATATGTCGCAGTTGAGGGCACGATAAACTGGGTCAAGACAATCAAGGGCGGAATACTTCTCCAGATTTCCGACGGCACCGGCAAGATGACTTTCCCAATCTGGAGCCGTGTCCTTGAGACCGTCCCCGACGCCGACAGGATAACAAAGGGGAACAAAATTTCCTTCACCGGCAAGGTCAAAAAATACAAGGGCAAACTTGAGGTGGTTCCTGAATACGGTCCCGGGATTGAGGTTGAGGTGGTAAAACAATCCGCAAGCCAGACCGAAAGTTCTGCGCAGAAGGGTGAGGAGGAGTCGGTCAAAAAGGTCGCCATCGGCGACATAACCGCCGATATGGTGGGGCAGAAGGTCAAGGTCTCCGGGAGTATCCTGCGGGTGAAAAAAATCAAGGGCGGCAGACTGATAGATATTGACGACGGCACCGGCAAAATCACCGTGGTTATCTGGGACAAGGTGTGGAGACACATCAAGAGCGCAGGATACATCACCGAGGGGAACGAACTCCATTTGATTGGTAAAGTCAAGGAATACAAGGGCAAACTTGAGATAGTTCCCGGTTGGGGCGAGAATGTGTGGGCGGTCAAGGGCGAGGGCACCACGACCGCCACAGGCGAAAGTTCCGGCGAGGTCAAACAAATCTCCCTTGCCGAACTTTCCGATGACCTCATCGGAAGCGTCGTCACCGTTAGTGGGGAAATCACGAGGGTCAAGGACATCCGGGGCGGCGTTCTGGTCACAATCCGCGACGGCGACGAGTATATGACCACCCCGTTCTGGTCGCGGACTCTCAGCGGAATTGACAGGGACAGACTCACCGAGGGCACGAAAATCACAATCACCGGCAAGGTCAAAAAGTATAAGGACCGTCTTGAGGTCGTTCCCCGCGGACCCGACGATGTGAAGTTTGAGTGATGTGGTTCCTTTTCTACCTATGAGCCGCAC
>JAMOPH010000046.1 GCA_027064665.1 bacterium
AGGCGATGGCGGCACGGTTGCGCTCACCCCCGGAAAGCGTTGCAACCGGCGCTTTCTGCCTGGCGGAATCTATGCCAAGGTGCTCTAACAGAATCTCGCACCGCTTGAGGATTTCATACCCGCCCAGCGCCTCAAAGCGAACCATAAGGGAATCATACTCTGCCGGCGGGATATCCGGCGAGGCGAGTTTGACATACAACTCCCACCACGGCGCATAGGTTTTCAAAACGGACTCAAAGACGGTTCCACCGTTCTCTATTCCCTGCTCCTGATGGAGGAAGCCGATTCTTATCCCGCCCTTGCGGAATATTTTGCCCGAGGTGGGCTCAATCTCGCCGGCGATAAGGCGCAGAAGAGTGGTCTTGCCCGTGCCGTTGCGACCCAGAAGCGCAAGACGGGTTCTATCCGTGATGGTGAACGAAATTTTTTCAAAAATCTCCTTCCCGCCCGGGGAATATCCGACATTGTCAAGTATGACCAGATCCATATCACTTGCAACTGCCCTCGTTTATGGTTATCCCCAGATTTTTCTCAATCTCATCGGAGGAGCGGAGGATGTACCTGTTGTTCAGCATCAGCACTGGCGAGGACCAAATCCGCAGACTGTCAACAAATTTCGCCTCCTCAATAAAGAGCGAGTCGCCGTTTTCCGCCACAAGACTATCCAACTTATCCTTGGGAATTCCCGCCTCCTTGAGGCACTCGTCCGGCTCACCGTCATTGACATAGCACTCAAGGTATCTCCAGAACTTTTCGGGGAAAAAGCGCTCCATAACAATCTGGCGCTTTGCCTCAAGCATCTCCCTCGTCCCGTGGAGCGAGGAAAGGCGCCGTGTCGTTGGGTCAAACCTCACGACATAGTGAATCGTCACACTGTCTGGGGGGATTCCGGCGAAATCCTCGTCAAAAAATGTCCGCAGAAGGTCCCGGGAAAACGGGCACTCCGGCATAATAAAGATATCCACTTTCCCCTCCATCTCGGGGAACGATGTGAACGCAATGGGCGGATAGTAATCGGAGTTGAGTGTATAGAATGTGTCGCCGCCGATTATATGCATAGTCAAATCCCGGTCAATATCAAGCACTTCGCTCTGCTCCCGAATCTCCTTGGAAATCAAATAGACGGGAAGTTTATATGTTTTGAGCGCCTTCATCAGACTATCGCCCTCCGGAGAATCATATCTAACAAAGCGAACTCTGGCGTTTTCCACCTCTGCACGGAAGAAATTGATTATTCTAAATGTATTTTCGGTATACATAGTCGTATCCGGCGCAATAACTATGATATTAACCGGCGGTGCCTTGGTATATTTGCACTCGCCCTCCTCACATTTAGCAAAATATCCCGGTTTTGCGGGGCAATCGCACTTATCCACGCAGGAATTTTCGCCGAACACTATGTTTCTCACAATGTTGTGGAGCGATGGGAAATTCCCGCAGTAGTATCTCTGCCGCACGCCGTTTATATATATCGTCGGCGAGGCATAGACCTCAAGTTTTTTTGAATACAGCGCCTCCTTTTTGCCGCATTCTTTGCCGTATTTTTCCACATACTCCCGCAGTTTGGCGGTGTCAATCCCGGCAACGAGGGCATCCTTCTGCCAGAGGGTATCCCCAAAGTGGCTGTTCCGGCTCAAAAGATATTTCCAGAATTTTTCCGGGAAATATTTTTGAATCACGCACTGGCGGATATCCTCCTCAATTTCGCCCTTGCCGTGAAGGGAGTTGAATCTGTCCTCACTCTCCGTCTCGCCGGGGATGAAGTCAAGGATATATCTCACGGAAACAGTCACCGAGTCGGCAAGTTCGGGATACTGGGAAAGAAGCGTCCAGATTTGGTTTTCCGCCGCTGTCCCGAACGGGCACTGGGACATAACGAAAAGTTCAATGTTCGCCTTCCCGGCAAAAAGCAAGGACACAAATGCCGCCAGAACAAACACTTTTCTCATCGCATCCTCCTGAAAACATCGGGAAAATATAATATAATGCAGACAAAATCCAAATGCAGAATGGCGCTATTGGGCGGGATTTTGCTTTTTATAAAAGCGCTCCACGATTCTGGCAAGCCATCCGGTTCCGGAAAAGCGTGCCTCAAAGGTGACACGGTATAGCATCACAGCAAACACAAGGAGCAAAAATATGTTCCCGCTCCACATTCCAAGTTCGGGGGGAATTATTCCCCGGACGGACAGTTCCTCGCCGCCGATGAGGAAAGCCCAGTATATAAGGAAAAATCCGAAGGAGAGTCCGACGGCGACACCGAGACCGCCACGCCGTGCCCACGCGCCAACCGGCGCCCCAACTAAAAAGAACATCAGACACGCCAGCGCAAGGACGAACTTTTTGTGATACTCGCTTTTGAGTTTGTTCAGCCGGCGGAACGAACTGAAAATTTTATATTTGTGCTTGCGAATTTGCATATATCGTCTTCTCTCCCGCAGAAGCGCCCTGTGAACGGCGGACCTTTCGGGCGAAGAGTCATATTCTCTGGGCACAAAGAGCGAATCCACAGCCCCGCTAACTATTTTTCTAATTTCATTTCGGGATTTTTCTATATTTTCTTTATGTTCGGCGATTTTTTTAGAAATCATACCGAGGGTCAGTTCTCTGTCGCCGCGGCGAGCGTTCTCGGCACCGCCCAATTTTGTCCCGAGGTCGGTTATCTTTATAATCTGCTGGGTGAATTCCATAACAGTGTATTTCATCGGGTCTCTGGGGTCAACCTCGTGAATCTCGCCGTTATACAGAGTAAACTGAATAGCATCCTCCTCGGGGACATATATAACTTCGCCCTCTGGTGCTATAATTGTCCTCGGTTTTTTGCCCTTTTGCTTTTCCCATATATTTACGCCGTAAATTTTGCCACGCTTATCGTCAATTCGGTCAATATAAAGAGTTATTCCGGGGAAATCGTCAATAAAAACTCGTGCTTTGAGGACAGCCATCGGTTTTTTGCGGTGAATTTGATAGAAAATTTTTTTTACGGCAAAATTTGTCTCGGGAACCACAGATATGTTGAACATTAACATAACGCCGGACAGAAGAATCATAAACACAAACCCGGGATACATAATTCTCCAGAAGGGGACACCGAGGGCATTGAGGGCAACGATTTCCTTGTCCTCGGAGAGACGCCCGAAAGCCATAAGGGACGCCATAAGCGAAGCCATAGGAACCGCCAGCGCCAGCAACGGCGCCAGCGAAAATGTAAAAAGTTTACCCACAACTATAATCGGAACCCCCTTGGCAATTATAAAATTGAGTATTTTTAGAATAAAATCCAGCACCAGAACAAATATTATAACCGCCAGAGAGTAGAAAAAAGGCGGCATAAGTTCTCTGATTATGTATCTGTCAAGCAGTTTCATCGTGTATTCAAAAAATGCGCCGGGGCGAAAAAGTCAACTCATAAACTCGCCGGTTTCAAAGAAGTTATTGAAATCGCGGGCAATTTTGTTTAAATTTACATAAAAATCCAGCAGGTGGAAAAGATGAAAAAATGGGCAGCATTTTTGGCGATTGTGATGCTCGGCGAGGCAATTTTCTCCGCTCCCCAAACTGAACTAATCTCCGACGACGAAAACCTGACGGTGTTTGAGGTCAGATGGGATGAGCCCAAATTTGTGCCCGTAAACGGGGACACCGTGTGCATAATACTTGACGGCTGTGGTCCCCGTGGGGAGGACGGTGCGCCGCAACTTGTGGGAAGAGCGTTCAACATCGCCGTTCCACGGGACAGCAGAGTCTCGGCGAGAATAGATGAAGTCCGATGGTCGGAATGGTTGAGTTATGTGCCTGCGCCGATGCCGGAAAAGTGGTCGGAGAGGGGAATCCCCGCTTCGGAAAGATATTCTCACCCCGCCGGGGGTGGCATAAAAATTGCCTACGACCAGATATGGCGCGGCGTCAGGGTGGTGGGAGTGGATATCATACCAGTTGAATACTCGCCGGGGAAGGGAATTAGATATATGAAATCCGCCGTCGTGTCGGTTGAACATCCGGGGAGTGCGCCGATATATGATTTGCAT
>JAMOPH010000047.1 GCA_027064665.1 bacterium
ACCGGCAGACTGCGCCCAACCCGCTCGCACAGAACACGATGACCTTTCTCTATCAAGTTCTCGCCCTCAATCTGCACCCCCTCAACGGTCAGCGAAAACTTTTCCGCCGGAAGTATCTCAATCTCATCGTAGAGGCTTACCGCCTGCATCAGCGAGAAAATTTCGTGATACCCATCGGGGCGCCTGCCCAGAACATAAAGGCACAGATTTATTTTCGCCGGCGCCTTAATCAACATAGAATGCCGCCCGTTAATTTTTAGAAAATAAACCTTTCCCAGAGGCGTTGAAAAGGGCAATCTGTTGGGACAAAAATTTTTCAATTGCAAAATTGTTGTCCTCACATTTTCATTTTCAACTGGTCGGGGCACATCTATCGGGAGTTGAATCAATGAGGGCGGCGCTTTTGTTGATTCTGGCGGTTCTGTCGGTTGCGGGCGCATACACCGTCAGCGGAACGATAAGAAACGCCGAAGGCGAGCCGGTTCCCGCGGCGCACATATACATCCCGGCGGAACAGGTCGGCACCGCCGCCGATCTGGATGGGAATTTCTCCCTTGAGGTCTCCGCCGGAACCCACCGCTTCAAAATCACCGCCGTGGGATATGACGACATTGACACCACCATCACGATTTTCTCCGACACCACATTGCGCTTTGTCCTCAAATCCGAGGCAATAAAGGGCGAGAAAGTCGTGGTGACCGCCTCAAGGGTTGAGCAGAGCGTCCTTGATGTCCCTATCACCACGACGATTGCGCCGGGGGATGTGGTCTCATCGCAATCTATCACCGGGTTCAACGAGGCGATGCAGCATATCCCCGGGGTGCATATGAACAAATATCAGGTCTCAATCCGCAACACCTCGGGATATTCGCAGGGAGCCGGGAGCCGGGTCGTTATGCTGATTGACGGCGTGCCGGTGCTTTCGGGGGACACCGGCGAGATAAAGTGGGATGCCCTTCCCACAAATGTGGTCTCACGGGTTGAGGTGGTCAAAGGCGCCGGCTCTGCGCTCTATGGCTCCGGAGCAATCGGCGGCGTGATTAACATCATTACGCTTGACCCGATACATCTTTACGGCTCGGCGGATTTTAAGGGACTCCTCAAGGTGTTCTCCAAGGTTGGGATGTATGACAATCCTCACTGGGAGCAGTGGCGCTGGTCGGACAAGCCCCTGACTATGCAGAACCTCGGATTTCTATGGGGGCGGGCAAATCACAAACTTTACTACTACATCACTGGCGACCTCACCCACTCCGACGGATACCGTGAGGGCGACGACTTTATGCGTGGAAAATCCTTCGCAAAGTTCAAATATCAACTTGGGGAGACGAAATCCATCACGGCGTTTGTTGATGCGGCTTACGAGGACAAAGGAAGTTTTTTCCAGTGGGAAAGTCCCGCCCACGCCCTGAGCACCGAACCCGGACGGGAAAACGACAGAGTCTGGTCGGGCAAACTTTTCAGCGCAGTCATATACCGTGGCGACAAACCGCAAAAGCATCTGTTTTTCACGATAAAAGCCTACAATCTGTTCAACAACTGGAACAGCAGACTGTTCAACACCAATTTAGAGGAATACGAGCGTGAGGGTTCCCGCAGTGACAAGTTCGGCACCGATGCGCAGGTGGTGTTCTCGTGGGATAAGCAGATTTTCACCTGCGGCGCCGAGGCTTGTGCGGTCGCCAACACCTCAAATATGTTCGGCGACCATTTCGGATGGGGTGGCGCTGTGTTCGCACAGGACGAGATTTCGTATCTTCACCCTTTAGTGTTCAACATCGGCGGAAGGTTTGACTTTTTCTGGGTGGATTCCGCCAGCACGGACTTTTTCACCGGGATAAGCCCGAAAATCTCGGCGATATATCACATCACGGAGTTTATGTCGGTTCACGCCAGCGCCGCATCGGGGTTCAGGATGCCCACTATGGCGGAACTTTTCACCAGAACCAACGCCGGAGGGGTTCTCCGTGTGGAGCCCAACCCGGACCTCAAGCCCGAAAGGGGATACTCCTCGGAAATCGCCGTAAACTACGCCAGGGACGGGCTGGTCCTCACCGGGGCGGGATTTTACAACTACTTTTCCGATATGATTGAGCCCACGCCGATTTACGGAACTCTGGTAAAATTCGCAAATCTTCAGCGGGTGGAGATAAAGGGAGCAGAACTCACGCTCACGGCGAAAATCGGCAAAGCCAGTCTTTCCGGCGGGTATCTTTACACCTCGTCAAAGGACCTTGACACCGGCGAAAAACTGCCCTACCGCCCGGAGCACAATGTCAAATTCAGCGCCGAATACGAACTCACCTCGTGGCTTGCCCTCGGCGGAGATTTCAGATACAACTCCGCCCCACTGTATACCCTCTACAAGGCAGACCCCGTGGTTGACGCAAAGGTGCTTGACCTGTTCACAAAACTAAATTTCGGTAGACTTAAACTCAATTTCAGGGTCAACAATGCCGGCAATTACAACTACACAGTGATTGAGCGCAACATTGAGCCAATAAGACACTTTGTTCTATCCGCAGAATATAGCATTTTCTAATAAAAATCGGGGGGAACGATGGAAAGGAAAATAGAAAGACTGACATTTCGTGATTTTGCCGAACTTGTGCCCTCGCAGATAGATACGGTTCTTCTGCCTGTGGGCACTATGGAAGCCCACGGATGCACAAATTTAGGCACAGATATAACAATACCGGAATTCCTGTGCGAGCGCCTTGCCGAAAAACTCAATTTTCTGATTGCGCCCACTATCCCCTACGGAATCACAAGGACTCTGCTTCCGTATCCGGGGTCAATGACCGTGCGCCCGGAGAGTTTTGAATCGTATGTTGGCGATGTGGTTCTGTCGCTGTTTGAGAACAAATTCCGCAATGTTGTGATAATCAACGGGCACGGCGGACACTACGACGAACTTCGCCGAATAGCAAAACTTTCGTGGGAGAAAACCCGTGGGCGGACGATAGTGATTCACTGGTGGGATTTGTGTGCGCCGGTGACTCAAGAGGTTTTCGGTCAGGCGGGCGGACACGCCGGAGTGGACGAGACCGCTATGGTTCTTGCGGCGGATGAGAGTCTGGTCAAGCCGGAACAGTGCGAGGATATAAAGCCGTTTTTGGTGCGTGGCGGCGCCTATGTCTATCCCAATCCTGCGCCGGTGCTGATTTACAAGGATGGCGAGGGCGCACCGCAGTTTGACACCGCCAAAGCGCAGCAGTTCGCCGAAAAAGTCGTGGATTTCCTCGCAGAATTTATCACCGATGTGATTTCCCGCTGGGAAAAATTCGCACTCTGACAAAAAATATCTTGACAAACACCACCTCTATCGGCAATTTCAAACTTTGGCGAGAAGGGAGGACGGATAGATGAAAAAGGGAATTCATCCTAAATACTATGTGGCGAAGGTCACCTGTGCGTGTGGAAACACCTGGTATGTGGGTTCCACCAAGCCGGAGATAAGGGTGGAGATTTGTTCAAAATGCCATCCATTCTACACCGGCACGCAGAAACTGGTGGACACCGCCGGGCGTGTGGAAAAATTCAAGAAGAAATACGGAATCAAGGAATCCACCAAGGAAGTCCTCGGCAAGCGGGGGAAGTAAGTTTCGTTTTCGGAAATTTCCAACGGATTCAAGGGCGAGTTTCCACGGCACAAAGGGGGTATCCGGGGAAGTGAGGCGAATTTTTTCCGGATATCCTCTCTTTGTTTTTCAGAACCGCAAAACTAAAAGAGCACAAACAATTTTCTCACCCCCTTTATATCACCACAAACTTCAATTTTATCTTCTTATCATCAGAGATCAAGAAATACACCCCGGGGGAAAGCCCCCTCGTATTTATCGTTCGTGCTCCGGGTTTTAATATATCTCTCAACTTGCCAGATATGTCGTATATCCCAGCAGATCTGTCCAACTCCTTACTTATCTCAATCTTTCCACCCATAACCACTGGGGAAGGATAAATTCTATACCTGTGCACCATCTCAATCTCATCACCATTAACCCTATCACTACTCCAACGCAAAA
>JAMOPH010000048.1 GCA_027064665.1 bacterium
CTCCTGTCCAGCCGGCGAAGACATAGACCCATCCGCCGTCGTAAACCGTGTCCTCAACCGAGACCACCGCCGCAGAATCCGGATAATACCAGCCCTCGCCCGTGGGAGTGCCATAGGGCGAGACCACCGCAAGATGATACTGGTCGTCCCATCGGAATGAGACGGTGCAGTTCCACTCCGGCACAAAGGCGAGGGAGTCTCCGGCGCCGGAATCGGCACAGGAATACGCCGCCCAACAGAGGACATTGTCTATCATAACCGGGTTGCCGTTCCCGCCGCATTTGACCATAAATCTGGCAAGGACGCTGTCGCCGGCATAGGCGGACAGGTCAAATTCCGCCCTTCGCCACAGATGGTCAAACTCCTGACGGGAAAACGCTCCAAGAGTATCCCAACTGGCACCATAGTCCTGCGAAATCAGGAAAAACAGGGTATCGTCCGCCTCGCCGCCGGCAGTGTGATAAATCCAGAACCAGAACCGGAGGCTGTCGGCATCGGCGGGGAGGAAGAAAGTGTCGGTGGTCAGAAACAGCACGGTGCCCGCGGAACGCATTTCGTTGTCAAACTGGCAGAAGCGATTTCCGTGTTGAGGCAGGCAGAACGGCGACCACGAATTAGGCAGGGCAAACGAACTGTAGAACGAATCCACCTGCCATCCATCGGGTGGGAACCTCGCCCCACCCTCGCCGACGCCATCAAAAGAGGAATAAATCAGGGTGTCAAAGCGGATCCACCGCCGGCGCCAGCCAGAACAGATGTGCCTTATCTCCCCATCATAGACCAGCGAATCGGCAACCCACACCTCAACAGCGGAGTCCGGATAAGCAACAGAATCGGAAAAGTTGGGGGACGAATACGGCGTCTCCACCACAATCCGGGACATTTCCTCGGTGTATTCCACGATGGGGATATGACCGGGGACAGTATCCGGAAGAATCTGATGGGCGGTGTCAACGCTGTCGGACCACATAGAGAACACATAGCAGTGTCCTAAAAAATCCTGCGGCGGAGCAATTTGCAGATAAACCGGGACACCAGAATCAACCCGAGCCATCCATCCGGCGCGGCGAAGAGAATCGGAAATCAGCATCTGCCCGCCGCCGAAATCGGTGGAGAAAACCATCTGATACTGCACAAGATAGTGGGCAAAAAGGGTTTCGGCGGAATCCACATCAAAATAAATCCACCGTCCGCCGACATCGGGCGTCCAGTGGTCAAACGAGTAGAATACATTTCCATTTTCCAGGTCGGAAGCATACGCCGAATGGGACGAGGCAGAATCCATAAACTCATCGTAGGGCAGATACCTTGCGACGCTGTCAACCGTTATTTCCACCGGTGCATTGGATCTGAAGGAGATTTTATAGCGCACCGTGTCTGTTGCAAAGAACACCTCATAGGTGTCCACGCCGGAGGAGGGCATAACGACAGAATGGGTCAGCGATCCGCCGTCAGACCAGTGGTCAAAGGAGACCGCCACCTGCCGGACATCGGAGGTATTGAAAACTTGATGGGAATCGGCAGAGATTACAACGGCGCTTTCCGCCATCCATTGAAGGACCGTGTCAGTGAAAACACTCATATACTCCATATAGACTGCGGCGCTGTCGTATTCGCAGGTGAAGGCAATGAGGGATTTTGGCACGCCGGTGACTGTGTCCCAGTGCCAGAAAATCTCGGTGGGACCGTCCAGGACGAACGAGAATGAATCTTCGGAGAACGCCGTGTCATCCCTGAAGCCGTCAACGAAGGCGGAATCAAATACAAAAACTGTGTCGGAATCGCCCATAACCGGCGAGAAAGCCCGGGCATAGACAGCGCTGTCTACTTTGGAAAAGTTAATTCCTGTGTCGGGGACCACCAGCGCAATCGGCGAATGGGACCACACCCGAGCGGCGATGGCAAGGATTTCCTCGGAGTCATCCCCGATACCGCTGTTGCCGTATTTTATGCGGAACCAGCCGCCCTCACCCCAGCCTGTTCCCCAGGAGTTCTTACATATCCAGCAGGAATCGGCGTCGTTCCAGCCGACAATGACCACAGCGTGCCCGCCGCGATAACTCCCCCACACGTGCTCGTAAACCCCGCCGGAGTAGGAATTGAAATCCTGATAAACATCCATCGTGGTATAGATGGGATGGCGGTAAACGGCGGCTTTAATCTGGTCAATTGAATTGGGAATCCACGAACTCCCGGTGGAACGAAACAAAATTCGTTGTTCCCAGTCGGCGCATTTGTTGTCGCAGGGGAGATCAGAGGCGGCATAGGGGAAACAACTTTCATCAACGACGCCGGTGAAAAGAAGCATACTGCCGGCGAAATTTCCGCCGTCGCACCCCCACCAGGAAAAAGCACAGGAAACAAGGTGCTGTTCGGACAGATCAGGGTCGTACTCGGCGCTGTCAAGGGCGATATTTATGGCTGCCTCAAAGGCGCCGACGGTCGCAAATGCCCAGCAGGCGCCGCATCCATCCTGATTTCGAACAGGTGTGGTCCAGTCTCTGCCCAGATAATTTCGCCAGTCAAAGGAATCGGGAAGGTCAAGGGTGCTTTTCGGGGCGAAGGAACTGACCGAATCCCGGCGTTCCTCCGGTTCGGGCATATCACGGAGACCAAGCATTTTCTGGAACTGGTCGTCGGGCATCAAAAAAATAGGGTTTATGTCAGCGGTCCACCGGGCGCCCTTTTGACGGATTGCCGCCCTTATGGAATCAAGGCGGGCGAGTTTTTCTGGCGGTATATCGGCGGCAAAAACAACCAGCCCCACCATCAAAAACACGAGCGCACTCAACTTTTTCATAAGTCCTCCCTCTTAACAATCCTGCTTTTTAAAAAATTTACTTAAAAATAGCGTAAAATCAACCCATTACGATCTTTAAGAACTTATCTTTTGCTTTTTTGACATTGAGGAATACATAGTGTTTGTCTATGCACGACCTGTTTGGGGAAATATGTTCGCTGTCCAGCGCGGTGCTGTGGGCGATTGCGGTGATACTGTTCAAAAAGAGCGGCGAGCGAATTCATCCGGTGGCGCTGAATCTGTTTAAGACCGTGATGGCATTCGGGCTGTATATCCCCACGATGCTGGCGCTGGGCGAAAAAATTTTCCTTCCCGTGCCGGGGAAAGAATACGCCCTGTTCATCGTCAGCGGGATGATAGGAATCGGGCTTGCCGATGTGCTGTTTTTCCTGTCGCTGAACAAACTTGGCGCCGGTCTGAACGCCGTGATTGGATGTCTCTACAGCCCCACTATAATCGCCCTGTCGGTGATATTTTTGGGTGAGAAGATGGCGCCGGTGCAGTATGTGGGAGTTGCGCTTGTGGTGGGAGCGGTGCTTTTTGTCAGCACGCCGAAATCCCGCCCGGCGATATCCCCGGAGGATTTCTGGACAGGCGCCCTCTTCGGCGTCCTGTCTATGATATTTGTGGGAATCGGAATCGTTATGATAAAGCCGAAATTAGATTCTACTCCAGTTCTATGGGCGATAGAAACCCGCCTTTTCGGCGCAATTTTATCTATGCTATTTGTTCTATTCATATTCCCTGACAGGAGAAAAATTATAAAATCGCTTTTAGAGGGCGCAATGGATATATATACCATCGCCGGCTCGTTCGTGGGGAACTATCTTTCACTCGTGGTGTGGCTCGCCGGGGTGAAATACACCCTTGCATCAATCTCGGCGGCGCTGAACCAGACATCAAATCTTTTTGTCTTTGTGTTTGCGGCGATATTTTTGAAGGAGAAAATAACCGCCGGCAGGGCAGGTTCAATAATTTTGGGGATAATCGGCGCACTTTTGGTGATACTGGGCACAAGATAACCCTCTCCCCCGCAATTTGCTCGACTTTCGGGGAATTTTGTGTTGCACAACGGCTTGGGAAATCATACATTAAAACGAAAGACCACAGGAGGGCGGGAAAATGAGAAAACTCATCGTCGCTGGGGCGATATTTCTGGCTATATTCGGGAGTTCCTTCGCAGGCGAAAAACTGACCCGGGAAAAATTTGTTGACCTGTATGT
>JAMOPH010000049.1 GCA_027064665.1 bacterium
CTCACGGATGAAACAATACGCGATGTCAAACAGGGCAGAGTCCACCGTGCCGTATTTCACAAAGGACACCGCCGCCGCAAGTTGAACCGCCGTGGGCATATCGTCCTCGGCAAGGGCTCGTTGATACATCGCCCACAAACTCTCCTGCGGGACATAGTGTCCCCAGAATGTGCGCCTCGCCCACGAGTAAAGCGAATCCAAATCGGAGGCATATGCGGGCACGGCAATCATCAAAAGCAAAAGGACTCCCCACACACCGGGGAGCCCTATTGCGTTCGCAATTTTATCCCGATTTGCCATCCTCAAGATACCATCGCACACCCAGATTTATTCCGGCATATATGTGTTGTCCCAACTGCCCTTGAGGACAGTCAACCCCGAAAGGTCAGCCACAAACAGGACCGATTCAGGACCGGAGCCGATTTGAGCGATAGCACGGGGCGCCGGAATATCCGAGCCAGCAGGGGACAGAGGCGCAAGGTCGGGCATATACTTCACAATCGTGTTCCTCACAAAATCGGTGACGAACACAAACCCCTCCGGACTTATATAGACATTCACAGGCTGGGACTGTTCGGGAAGTTCCGCCTCATCAAGATACTCGCCTGCAACAGAATACCGGAAAATTTTTCCAGCACCAATATCGGCGATGTAGAGTTTTCCATCCTCGCTGACCGCCACACCTGTGGGATGGACTAATTTGTTTGCGCCGATATCCTTGCGGTAGGCGCTGCCCTCAAAGACCACCACTCTGTGGTTGCCGGCATCGGCGATGAAATATGTCCCCTCCTTCACACAAATCCCCGCCGGTCTGGAAAGAGGCACATCGCCGTAGGTCTCGCCGCTGTATGCGATAACCGTTATCTTATACTTGGACTTCTCCGCAGGCGGAGCAGTTTCAGCGGTGGTATCGGTTGAATCCGTCTGGGTGGTCTCCGGAGCGGTTTCTTCCTCTTCAGGTTTTTCCGTCAAACTCACAGAAATTACCTGATTGAGTTTGGGGTCTACAATGAGGAGGTTGTCGCCGTCAAGGGCAAGACCGCTGACACCACCGATTCCGAGGTCACGATAGGAGAACTCGGCAATTTTGTTGCCGTTTTTGTCCATCTGGACGATTCTGTCGCCCTCTGCGGACGCCACAAACAGATTCTTCCCGTCCGAGGCGACAGCGACAACATTTTTGATACCACCAATTTCTCCAGAGGGGGTATAGCGCACAGCCTTGTTGAGCGTGAGGGTGATTCTTTCGGACTTGCTGACCTTGATATCCTGTTCCAGTTTGTAAAATCCCTTCTTTTTGACCACGACCTTGTGGGTTCCACGGTTGAGGGTTACTTTATACACCGAATTTTCCACCAACTGGACCAGTCCCTCTTTGCCGTCAATGATTATGGTCTCCTCGCCGCCGGGGGGTTCAATCGCAATCTCAAGGCTCACATTGGTTTCCGGGGGTCTATCGGGGATAAGTTCATCAACATTGGGAATTGCCACAAATTTTGAGGACCTCTGCCAGACGAACAGCGCCTCTTTTTTCTTGCGGGCTTTTTCGGCTTCCTCGTCAACTAAGTTCTCGTAGGTCATCGGTGGTTCTTTATATTTGGGCAGTGAGGGCGCACCACTGGCGGCATTGCGGCAGGAGAGATTGGACAACTCCAAGTCCGCACGCTGATACCACGGGTTCGTTCTGTCCTTTATGGTGGCAAGGATTGAGCCCAGCGCTTTGGCGGCGTTGGTGCAGTTTTTCCTCTCAATCTCAACCAGCGCATAGCGATACGCCGCACGAATGTGCCCTTTACCCTTCAACTGAACGAAAATTGATTTCGCATTGTCGTAGTCGTTGATGATGAAATACCCCACACCGATAACATATTTCGCCTCATCGGCATAGGGTGCGGTGCAGGATTGAAGAACACTTCTCGCTTCCTCAATAGTTGACCGCTGTTCATCCTTGGATTCAAGAACCGTGGCGAGTTTGACCAGCGCCACACCCTTCATAAACTTTGCGCGGTTTTTAATTTCGCCGGAAACTCCGCCGGCATTGATGACCTTATCAAAGGCGTGGATAGCGAAACGGAGAGCAGTCTTTCTTTCCTCACCAGCGGTTTCAATAGCCTTCTGCAGGAAATACTTTCCGGCGCCAAGATATCTTTCGGCGTCCTTGGGCAGACTCAACCCCGCAAGCGCCATAGCAGCATCAAACACATTGACATCCTTTTCTTTACCGAGGCTGGTCTCAATACCGATCAAAAAGCGGCGGATAGTCACCTGCTCACGGATATCGGGAATCAAATAGTCGTAATATTCGCCCTGCGGGTTTTCAAGCGCCTTGTATATTGCGTCCGCTTGATTGAGCAGAGCGCTGTTGCCCTGTTTTACTCCCATCCAGAACAAACATTCCGCCTGACGGAATTTTGCGTCGGCAATGAGTTCCTTCGCCCGGGTTGACCTATCCCTTGCCATCTGCGCCGTAAACGCCGGGAATTTCGCATTAGCCTTGTCGTATTCGCCGGTGATAAATTTCGTCATAGCATCCCAGTAAAGTCCTTCGGGATCATAATCGGAAATACGATTGCAGGCGGCTTCCACGGCTCTGGGCGGTCCGCTGAAAATGAGGAAATTCAGCAAAGACCCATAAGCCAGCCGGCTCATCACATCCTGCTTCCACTTGGGGTCGTCCTTCATATCCGTCAGGGCGCTGATGGCGTCATTGAGTTCTTTTTTCAATCCAACCGAGCCGAGGGTCAGCCGGTCTATCAGTTTGGTGACTTTAGCCATCTTCTGAAGGTCCTTCTGGGTTCCAGCGGCAGAGATTGTTTTGTCCAGAATTTTTATCGCCTCATTAAGTTCGTTTTCAGCGGCAACAGCACGCTCATCCTTGGCGAGTTTGTATTTCTCCCAGTCGTCATCACTGACCCTGAAGTAAAGCCTCGCCAGAAGGTAATGAGTATTCGCCTGCATAATTTGAGCGGATATGGCAATTCGCTCATCCTGAGCCTTTGCCGCCTCGCCGAAAGCATCTATCGCCTTGTTATATAATTTCTGGGCATTGGCGAGTTGCCCCATATCAAAACTTTTCAGATAGCCCAACTGGTAATAGCAATATCCGAGGAAATAGTTGGCATTATCAATGAGGTCCTGGAAATCCTTTTTGTTTTTCTGGATATCCTCATCGCCGAGGAACGCCTCAAAATCGCCGATTGCCTTATCAAGGGCTTTAGCCTGGCTGCGCTCAGTGGTTGAAAGTTGATAAATTCTGAACGAGCACAGCGCCTTCATATAGGTTGAGCGGACATACTCCTCGCCGAGGATATCAAGGCTTTTGAATCCGCTTGCCGCCTGATTGAACTCCTGCGAGGTTGACTCAAACATTGAGGCATCCTTCTGGATTCGGGCGATATAGTAGTGCGCCGTTGCGAGGAAATACCTCGTATAAGCCTCATCCTCGGGGGAGAGCACTCCCTGAAGCATCTCCTCAAATCCGTTCGCCGCCTCCTGGAACGGACCCAGGGCGGCTTCCAGACTGTCCTTGACATACAACTTGATACCCTGATCAAGTTTTTCGGTTATACTTGCCAGATTTGTCTCCTGCGCCCACAGCAGAGTTGTGAGCCCCAGCAGGATTAACGCCTTCTTCATCATCTATCCTCCGTATTATGTTAATTTCAGCATTGTTTTCGTAGCCCGAAGGATGGGGACGGGGCATAAATCCTCGCCCCCATCCCGATTTCCCGGTAATCAAAACAGGTTTGCGGCGACCACGGTAAATCCGGTCTGCCGAACCATCTCTCGCACATTGCCCAGTTTGGGAGCGGGTCTTCCCGGCTCCTGCTCCGCCAGACGAATCTGGCTGACATCAACACCAATTCGTTTCTTAGCAACATCAATTGAAATCCTTATGGGTCCCTTGCCGTAGCGGGTGTAGGTCCAGGTCTGCAGGACCCTGAGGACATAGTCGTTGAACTGTGGGATGCTTGTTCTCTGAATGATTATGGGTGAAATAACGGCGGTCTCAAC
>JAMOPH010000050.1 GCA_027064665.1 bacterium
ATTGAAGAGGGCACCGCCCGCCTCAACGGCCTCAAACCGTATCATTCGTTGCTTGCCAACGCCGAGAGAATAGTCCTGACCGCCTGCGGAACGAGTTGGCACGCCGCACTGATTGGGGAGTATCTCATTGAGGAACTCGCCCGCATCCCCGTGGAGACCGAATACGCCTCGGAGTTCCGCTACCGAAGCCCGATACTCAACGAGCGCACGCCAGTGATAGTCATAAGCCAGTCAGGAGAAACTGCGGATACGCTTGCTGCTCTGCGGGAGGCGAAAATTCAGGGCGCAAAGGTGTTCGGCATCGTCAATGTGGTGGGGTCAACCATCGCGCGGGAGACCGACGCCGGCGTGTATATCCACGCAGGACCGGAGATTGGTGTGGCATCCACCAAGGCGTTCACATCGCAGGTTATGGTCCTTTCGCTTCTGGCAATAATGCTTGGCAGAATGAGAGGGCTTTCCGCACAGCAGGGGAGGAAATTGATTTCTCAACTCGCGCTTGTCCCCGACAAGGTGGAGGAGATTCTCCAGCGGGAAAAGGAGACCGGCGAAATTAGAAAAATCGCCGAGGAGTTCAAAGATTTCAATAATTTCCTCTATCTCGGCAGGAGTTATAACTATCCTGTGGCGCTGGAGGGCGCACTCAAACTCAAGGAGATTTCCTATATCCACGCCGAGGGGTATCCTGCGGCGGAGATGAAACACGGACCTATCGCGCTGATTGATGAGAATATGCCGGTGGTGTTTATCGCCACCGATGACCCGCTGTATCAGAAAATTGTCGGCAACATTGAAGAGGTGCGCTCCCGCGGCGGAAAAGTTATAACTATCGCCACCGAGGGCAACGAGGATATCAAAAAACTCTCCGATTATGTGATATATATTCCGCGAACCGAATATATGTTCACGCCGATGCTTTCGGTTATTCCGCTGCAACTTCTGGCGTATTATATCGCTGTCCTGCGCGGATGTGATGTTGACCAGCCGAGAAATCTTGCAAAAAGCGTAACGGTAGAGTAAACAGAGATTTATCCCTGTGCTGGAGGTATATATTATGAAAAGGTGTGTTTATTTATTACTGATAATGATTGGGATGGTATCCGCCCAGTCGCTGGTCAGGGTGTGGAACGACGATGTAGCAAAAGCCATCTTTGGCGGTTATGATGTGGTCTATATCCGCGGTAATGTTTACGCTGATATTGTTGCCCATCCCGCCGACACCATTAGGATGCTGCAAGAGGGCATAGATTTTGAAATTATAATCCCCGATATGGTGCAGTATTATGCCTCAAGATTGGATAAAAATCTTCGTATGGGAGGATATAGAACCTGTTCTGAGATTGTTCTTGCGCTTGATTCTCTGCACACATTGTATCCTAATATAGTGGCGGATAAGGAATCTATCGCCGCCGGATGGGATGGACATATACTCTGGGCGGTCAAAATCTCGGACAATGTCGGAGTAGACGAGGATGAGCCTGAAGTTCTATATGATGCCTGCATCCACGCAAGGGAGGTTATAACGCCCGAGGTTCTTTTATATTTTATGCACTGGCTCTGCGAGAACTATGGAACTGACCCCATCGCTACATATTTAGTAAACAACCGCGAGATGTGGTTCATTCCGCTGGTAAACCCGGACGGATATGTTATAAATGAGACATATCACCCCGAAGGCGGCGGTATGTGGCGCAAAAATACGAGGGATAATAATTCCAATGGCGTTTTTGACTCACTATATGATGGCGTGGATATGAATAGAAATTTCGGATATATGTGGGGAACTGCGGGGGCATCAACCGACCCGTCGTCGGAGACATATATGGGACCTGATTCCTTCTCCGAGCCGGAAATTCAGGGATACAGGAGTTTCGTTCTATCACGGCATTTTAGAACCAACATTTCATATCATAGTTATTCCGGGATGTATCTATTTCCGTGGGGATACACCACTGACCACTGCCCTGACCACGATTATTATATGGATTTGACCGGCTGGATGGCAGAACGAAACGGATATGTTCACGGCAATGCCGCCGAAACTATATATCTTACCAGCGGAGCAACCTTTGACTGGATGTATGGCACGCAGGGGATAATAAGTCTTTCGCCCGAGGTCGGCGGTTATGGGGATGGCTTCTGGCCCCCCACAGATAGAATTGTCCCCCTGTGTGAAAGTCAGTGGCTGGCAAATGTTGTAATCGGTCTTGCCGCAGGATTTGCACCAAAGGTTGTGGATTTTGCCGTCAGCGAGGAGACGGGCGACGGCGATAGTTATCCTGATGTCGGGGAAACTGTTAGAATAAGTGTTCTTGTTAAAAATTTTGGACTTGACTCGGTCTCTAATGTGGTTGTGGTGGCGAATCCGCTGACCGATGGACTTACGGCGGTCGTCAACAATGCGACGGTTCCGGGAACTATTGCTCCAAAGGGCGGTGTCGCCTCTGGTGATGGAATACTTCTCCAGATAAACCGCCCGATTATGCCCGGCGACGAAGCGCAAATTGAACTTGTGGCAACCACTCCCGATGGCTACTGGTTCCCTGATACTTTCTCTTTTGTCGTGGGCACTTTTGTTTCGGCATACGAACAGGATTTTGACAGCGGCTGGTCGGGCTGGTCTTTGAGCGGCGACTGGCAGATAGGAACTCCCACAGCAGGTCCCCACGCCCACAGCGAACCCAATGTCCTTGCCACAAATCTCTCCGGAAATTACAGCGACAACACCCGTTCCGAGGCAACAAGCCCATACTATTATATCTCGCCGGATTGGGGTCTGTCGCCGGCGCTGATTTTCTGGCACTGGTATTCCACCGAATACGATGGGAGTATATATTATGACGGCGGGTATGTGGAGATTAGAACTTCCTCCTCGGGCTGGACGGAGATTGAACCCGTGGGGGGATACCCCGCAGAGATTTATTCCGGGAATTCCTATGTTGGCGGGCATCCCGGGTTTTCTGGCGCCCAGAGAGAATGGAAACAGGTCAGGTTTGACCTCTCGCCCTATGTCGGCGATAGTGTGCAGTTCAGGTTCGTCTTCGGCTCCGACCCCTATGTGAACGAATTGGGCTGGTATATTGACGATATCCAGATTGGCGGCTATGCCCCCGAGACCACATCCGCCGTGGTTCAGGGGAAACCGTGTCCCGTAAAAATTGAGGTCGCCGTGTTCCCCAATCCGTTCAACTCGTCCTGCCGGATAGAGTTTGGTTCCCCTGTAAGCGGTGAAGTTGCTATAATAGATATTAACGGCAGGGTGGTCCATCGGCGGTGGCTGAAAGATGCGAACAAAATGGTGTGGTCCCCTGTGGATGTATCATCGGGCGTTTATCTAATTATGCTCAATGGCAAACCTCTGCGGGATGCCAAACTGTTCTTTGTGAGATGAGGTAATGATACACGATTTTCGCAGGAAAATTGTTATAGGATACGAGGGCAGGTTCCCGGAGGGCGATTTAGTTGAACTTATAGTGCGCATAAAGCCGTTTGGTATAATTTTTTTCTCCAGAAATTTCGCCTCGCCGGCTGAATTGAAGAATATAATTGCCGCATTCCGTGATGTAGATAGTGGTCTTGAATTTCTAATAGACCAGGAAGGGGGAGAAAAGTGTAGGATTTTTGGGAAACCATATTGCCCGCCGGAGCCGTGGAATATGAGGGATTTGCCGCCGGTGGAAATCCGCCGCCACTTTCGGGATTCCGCTGGGGCGCTGGCAGAACTGGGAATTACAATAAACCTTGCCCCGGTGGCGGATTTGGGCACCGGTGATTACATCCGCCGCAGGACCTTTGGCACGGACCCACAGGCAGTGGCAGAGCGTGTTCTCGCCGCTGTTGAGGGGATAACCGCCGGCGGTCTGGCGCCGTGTGTCAAGCATTTCCCCGGTCTGGGTGCTGCCCAGTTTGACCCGCATAAGACTCTCCCTATATCTAATATCCCGCTGGAGGAATATATAGAAAAGCATTGGGTTCCTTTTGCCGCCGCAATTAGCGCTGGTGTGCCT
>JAMOPH010000051.1 GCA_027064665.1 bacterium
GAAGCCCGCGAACTCGGATTTGATGGCAAGGGCGCGATTCATCCCTCGCAGGTGAAAATCATCAACGAGGTGTTCTCTCCCACGCCCGAGGAGATTGAATACGCCAAAAAGGTCGTGGCGGCGTTTGAAGAGGCGCAAAAGCGCGGCAGTGCGGTGGTCGCTCTGGGCAGGAAGATGATTGACCCGCCGGTGGTCGCCCGCGCACAGAGAATCCTGCGGATGGCGGAGAAAATGGGTCTGTGATTTGTCTCTCTGCCCGGAGAATTTCCCGTAGGCGCCCGAATTTCTCCGATGATAGCCATCAATTATCGCCTTTTGCCCCGTTGTATCGGCGGGGCTTTTTGTTTGAATACCTAAAACCGCCCGGAAAAGCGCGCGGTTGAGCGTTTCTGTGATAAAAGAAAAATTTCCCTCATAACGGCGGAGGGCACGCTGGTTCTCCCTTGCCCGGAGGAAGAGGGAAAAATCGGCGTTTGGCATAGGTATTTTCGTGCATAGCGGCTTTCTCCTTACTCCCTTCCCTAAAAACTTTTCGGCGCTTGAAAATCATAGATTTTCAAGCGCCGAACCCCAAAGTTTTTAGGAAGGGGGTGCGGGGGAAAGGTCTTTTTTCAAAAAGGGTTGCCCCCGTGGTAGAGGTTGTTTTCCCTGATAAAGTCAAGCACGGGTGCGGGAACCATAAATCTCACCGACCTACCCTCTTTGATTCTGCGCCGAATTTCGGAACTGGAAAGTTCAATCAGTGGGTTGCGGACAAATTTTATGTGTTCAAGCACGAAGGGGTTGGCGTCTTTGGGGTCAAAATCCGGGCGGTAGAGTGCGATGACCTCGTATTTTTCAAGGATTTGCCGCCAGTCCTTCCAGGTGGTGAACTCAAGCACGGAATCGCTTCCGATTATGAGGGAGAAATGATGCTCGGGGTTCTGCGAGGAGACATCGTCCAGAAGGTCTATTGTGTATGATGGGCGCCGATTGTGGGTAAGGTCAATGTCCGATGGGCGGATATGCGGGTCGTCGCCGCAGGCAAGTTGAACCATCTGATAGCGAATGTGCGCCGGGGTTTTCTGGCGGTCAAGTTTGTGAGGCGGGTCAAGGGCGGGCGCAAGCCAGACATAGTCAAGATTCATCTCATCCCGGACGAATTCCGCCAGAATCAGATGTCCCATATGCGGGGGGTCAAATGTGCCGCCGAAAATGCCGATTTTCATACTCATTCCTCCATTTTCGCCGTGCTTTCAATTTTGCGCAGAAGGTCCCCCAAGGCAAGAACGAGGTCGGACATACTCCTGTGGGCGTGGGAGAGATGGCGCTGGGTCTTCTCGGCGACATCCATAACTATCCTGGTGGATTCCACAAGTCCTTCAACCCGCCCGATGATTTCCTTCGCCCTTTCCTGCGCTATCTGCTGGCGAAGGGCGGTCAGCACTATGTGCAGGAAATAGTAGAATGTGTGCGGCGAGGTCAGAAGAACTTTTCTGGCGTTGGCATCCCGCAGAACCTCCGGGTCGTTCTCGACTATGTATGTGAAGACCGACTCCGCCGGGATATACATAACCGCAAAATCCGTCGTGCCGGCATCGGGCAGAACATACCCGGAGACCTTCTGGATATGCCCCCGCAGGTCCCTGCTGAACTGGCGGGCGAAATGTCGCCTGTGTTCCTCGTCGGCGGCGGAAATCATCTTCAAGTAATTGTCCGCCGGGAACTTGGAATCCACGCAGATTTTCCCCTGCGGCGAGTATATAACCGCATCCGGGCGAATTCCCGGCGCAATTTGGGTGTCCTGAAGGGAGAACATCTCCCGGGGGAGAACCTCCGCAAGGATTTCCTCAAGGAACACCTCGCCAAGCGCACCTCTGCGGCGTGGCGCAGTCAAAAACCGCTGGAACTGTTCCATCTGTTGGGAGAGGGACTTTATCGCCCCCAACTGGCGGTTGAGGTCGTCAAGGCGTGCGGAAACCTGCCGGGACAACTCCTGTGCCCCCTGCTGAATTCTGCCTATGGCGTCAATAAGCGCCGGGTCAATCTCCTGCCTTCGCCGCCCGGAAACCTTCACTATCACCACCAGAAGCAGAACAATTATAATCCCCAGCGCAACGGCAAGCAATGTATCCACACTCCCCCTCCGATAGGTTCACGAGATTTTGTAGTTCGGCGCCTCCTTGGTGATTATCAAACTGTGCGGATGGGATTCCTTGACCCCCGCTAAGGTGACCCGCACAAATTTCGCCTTCCGCTGGAACTCGGGGATATTTTTCGCCCCGGTCATCCCCATTCCTGCACGGAGACCGCCGACAAGTTGATATATCACCTCGCCCACAGGACCCTTATACGGCACTCTGCCCTCAATTCCCTCGGGCACCAGTTTTGACTCGTCGGAGATGTCCTCCTGATGGTATCTGTCCCGGGCGCCCTTTTTCATAGCGCTCAGCGAACCCATACCACGATAGACCTTGAACCTTCTGCCCTCGTATAGTATGGTCTCGCCGGGGGCTTCGTCGGTGCCGGCGAAAAGGTTGCCAATCATCACGGCGTCGGCGCCAAGACCCAGCGCTTTGGCTATATCGCCGGAATATCTGATTCCGCCGTCGGCGATTATTGTGCGGTTGTGCTTTTTGGCTTCCTGCGCACACAGATACACCGCCGATGCCTGCGGCATCCCGGCGCCGGTGATGACCCTCGTGGTGCAGATTGACCCCGGTCCCACGCCGACCTTGACCGCATCGGCGCCCGCCTCAATCAGCCGCCGTGTGCCCTCCGCAGTGGCAACATTCCCCGCAACCACATCAACCTCGGGATAATGCGCCTTGATGTATTTTGTGGTCTCCACCACATTTTTTGAGTCGCCGTGGGCGGTGTCAATCACGATGACATCGGCGCCACTTTCAACTAACGCCGCGACTCTGTCGGGCATATCCTTTCCAACTCCCACCGCCGCGCCCACCAGAAGGCGCCCCATAGAGTCTTTTACCGCCAGCGGATGCTCCCGCGATTTCTGGATGTCCTTGACCGTGATGAGCCCCACAAGTTTCCCGGCGGAGTCAACCACGGGGAGTTTTTCTATCCGGTGTTTGTGCAGAAGCGCCAGCGCCTGCTCAAAGTCAAAATTCTCCCGAATGGTGATCGGGTTTGGGGTCATAAGTTCGGACACCGGGCGGGAGAGGTCTTTCTCAAAGCGCAGGTCCCGGTTGGTGATGATGCCCACAAGTTTTTCGTCTTTGACCACCGGCAAGCCCGATATTGAGCGGGAGCGCATAATTTCCAGTGCCTGCCTGACCGTGGCGTCGGGGGAGATGGTAATCGGGTCGGAAATCATCCCGGCCTCGTGCCGCTTGACTTTGCGGATCTCCTCCGCCTGCACCTCAATGGGGATATTGCGGTGAATTATCCCGAGTCCGCCCGCCTGCGCCAGCGCTATAGCCATACGGTGCTCGGTCACGGTGTCCATTGCGGCGGAGACCAGCGGGATATTGAGTTTAATTTTTTCGGTCAGCCGTGTTGACACATCAATCTCCGCCGGCGTGACCTCGGAATACTGCGGCACCAGAAGAATATCGTCATAACTTAACATAAGCGGGAAATCCATACTCGCCCCCCTGAACTTTTTTGAAGTTTATGTCAAATCTTACGGTGCACAAAGAGAAAAATTTTGTATTCCCGAAAGTCCTTTATATTTTTCGATAATATTGAACAAACCCAAACGCACAATGAAGGTAAAAAGAAAACCCGCCTGGCTCCGACAGCATTTGGTGGCGACGGCAGAACTTGGGGGTGTCCGCCGGACGCTGGAAAAACTTGGACTTCACACGGTCTGCACCGAGGCGAAATGCCCGAATAGAAACCGCTGTTTCGCCAGCGGGCAGGCGACATTTCTGATTATGGGCGATGTCTGCACACGGAACTGCCGTTTCTGCGCAATAAAGAGCGGGAAGCCCGAACCTCTTGACTCCACAGAACCCCAGCGTGTGGCGCAGGCGGCAC
>JAMOPH010000052.1 GCA_027064665.1 bacterium
TATTGTGGTGGTGTTCATAAATTTTTTAATAATTATCTTATCCACACTTTCAGGGTCAAATTTTGGGAATATTTTGGAATATTCCGCCTTGTTTTCGGTGGAATATGTCCGCAGAGATTTGTTCGTTGCCAGATATATCACCACTCCTGCGATTACTATTATGAGTAGTATTAGATTTTTCTTGCTCATAGCACCACCTCCGATTTTCTTCTTATGCCCATATAGATGAAGTAGATGATTCCAAATATCAGCACGATTGAGACCGGGATGAGGATATTCATCAACTTAATTTTGCTCTTTTCCGCCTTGGTGAACTCAACGGGTTTGCCGTCAACAATTTTCTGAAGCGGGCGGTAGGTGACCTCACGGGAACGGATTGAGATAAGTCCCTCGCTGAGGGTCAGCCAGTCCACGAGGTTGAGGGCGAAAATCATATTCGGATTCTTTGAGGCGTCCCTTCCCAAGAACTTGTCCTTGACGAAATCTCCGTCGCCGACCACCACGATTTTCGTCTCCGGGGATTCTGCGGAAGTGTCGGAACTGTCGGTAAACATACCCTTGAATTTCCCGAACAGCGACACCGCCAGCGGGATATTGGACTCATTATACATCTCCGGTGGAATCTGATAATTCGGGGAAATAGTGTAATGGTCCTTCATCCGATAGGCATACTGCGAGGAGCGGGCTAAAATTGAGTATTTCAGCCCGGAATTGGGGAGCATTGAGGTGTCTATGGAACTTGCCACAATCAGGTTTATGTTCTCAAGGTCCTTCACCACGGGATTTGTCCTGTCAAAGTTCATCACAATCGGTATGAACGGATAATCCTCCCGCACGAACCTTATGACAGAACCTATGATCTGCGGAACAGTTATCTGAACATGGTATCTGTCAAGCACTATATCATTGTTTATCTTAATGTTATAATTCGCAAGGAGTTTATCAAGGTTGTCCAGATTGAGTTTCCTTGCGGTTCCGTTGTCAAAATCAGCGTAGATTTTGTCCACGAACAGGGCGAGTTTTCCGCCCCGACGGACGAACCGGTCAAGGTTATACATCTGGCTGTCGGTCAGGTCCTCGGTGGGCTGAAGAAGAACCAAAGTTGAGACCCGCTTTGGCACCGGGCGATCAAGATCCACCGGCATAACATTATACTGGCTCCGCAACATCTGGACAAATGCGGGCACATCCTTTTGCATATCCGGCGTGCCGTTGCTGGTGACATAGCCGACATAGGTCTCCGGGCTGGACACCTTCAAAATAGCCCTCGTGAGTTCATACTCAAGCCAGGAAATATCTGTGACCACCGGCAGGACTTCCTTTTTGTCCTCATAGACCACCACAAGCCCCAGATAGACATTGCGGGCAGTGTATTGGTCGTTCTCAAAGACATTTATTCTCACCTGCGGGATTCCGTCGGCACGGGCACGCTCCTTTCCCAGCGAATCGGATGGGTCCACAAATTCATACTGGAGTTTGTCGCCGGCATAAACTTTATATTCATCCAACTTGTCCTTTATAATTCGGCGGTATTCGGCATACTGTGCCGGCAGTCCCTCGGAAAAATACGCCCGCACTATCACTCTGTCCTTTAGATTCTTCAGGACATTTTTCGTTGCGTCGGTTAGAGTGTAGATTTTGTTCTCCGTCAGATCAACACGGGTGAACAGATTGCTGGAAATCAAATTCACAACCACGATAACGCCCAGAAAAAGGATTAAATTCACCGTCCTATTGGTCTTTACTTTCGTTTTTATATCCATAGTTCACTCTCCTTTTTGGTTTATTTCCACTTTCTGCCCTCAAGGGAGTAAGTGGCAAGGTATAAGAACGCAGCGATAAGCGACAGATAGTAAACTATATCCCTTGTATCTATAACTCCCCGGGCGATGTTCCGGAAATGCTGATTGAGGCTCAAATACAGAAACACCCCCGGCAAAAACTTCGCCAGCGCAAGAATTATCCCAACCACCACAACGGCTATGGCGACATACAGCGCAGATTTCGTCAGACTGACCGAATGGGAGACATAATGGATAAAAAGCGTCACCAGTGCGGCGCTTATTATGACCACTATAACATCGGTCACTATTGAGCCCAGACCGATTTCGCCAAGCGCACCGCCGCTCTGAAAGAGCGTGGGAAGTTGGTCGGTCATCTGGAAGGCAAAGCACAAAATCACCCCCAGTATGAACGCAGTTATCTGGTTTGGAGAAATTGATGAGGCATACATCCCTATCGCAAGATACACCGCACCCACCAGAAACAGCCCTATGTATCCGCCGATTGTGGGACCCCAGTCAAGGTCGCCGTATTTGTCCAGAATCAGCGGGTAGCGAAGGGTCAGAATCAAGTATATCACAATCAGTGTCAGTGCCGCAAGGTATTTGCCCAGAATTATCTCAAAGTCCCGCACCGGCAGGGTCACAAGCAGATGAAGAGTGCCCTTGGAACGCTCCTCGGCTATCAGCCCCATTGATATCGCCGGGATGAACACCACAAAAATTATATGCATAATCTGGAAAATTATCCTCATATCCGCCTGACCGTAGGCGAACATCCCGGTTTGACCGTAGGAAAAGAAATATCCCGACACAATTAGAAAAATTATCAGGACAATATAAGCCAACGGAGTGTTAAAATAGCGCTTCAGTTCCTTTTTATATATCGCGAATACATTAGAGAATTTCATTGTTCCTCACCTCCCTTCTGGGTTTGCTCGGAAGAACTTTCGGCACCGACGCCGGCGGGCTCGCCACCGTGGATGTGCTCCAAAAGTTCCCTGTCCTCGGGCTCAAGGGTCAAATCGTGGAATATATCCTCAAGGCTCACGCTATCTGGATTGGGATACTGTTTTTTCAACTCATCTATCGTTCCGTCGGCGACGACCCTGCCCCTGTGCAGTATCACCACTCTGTCGCAGTTCTCCTCAACCCACGGCAGGATGTGTGTGGAGACCATCACGGTCTTTTGCCTGCCGATTTCCTTTATCAGTTCGGTAATCTCCATCACCTGATTCGGGTCAAGACCGAGGGTGGGCTCGTCAAGGATGAGTATTTCTGGGTCGTGCAGAAGTGCCTGCGCCAGCCCGACCCTCTGGCGGTATCCTCGTGAAAGCGCACCGATTTCCTTGCCCAACTCATCACCAAGTCCGCAGGTCTGGATTACATATTCCAGCCGCTCCTTCAACCTGGGCTTGGGTATCCCCCGAATCTCCCCGATGAACTTGAGGAAATCTATTATCGGCATCTCGTCATACAGCGGGTTGTTCTCGGGAAGATACCCGATTTTTTTGCGGATTTCCATTGAGTGCTCGTAGATGTTGAGGTCATCCACCTCAACGGTGCCGGATGTGGGAAGCATATACCCGGTGATTATCTTCATCGTCGTGGTCTTGCCGGCGCCGTTGGGTCCCAGAAACCCCAGAATCTCCCCGTTGCGCACATCAAAACTGATGTGGTCAATGGCGAGTTTGTCGCCGTAGTATTTGGTCAGTTCCCTCACCCGTATCATAGCGCATCTCCCGGTTTGTGTTTTTCATTTTGCCATAATGACAAGATTTTGCCACAAAGACACGAAAATGGAGACAAAATTATCCAGAATTCACAGTGTAAAATAGCAATCGCCGTGCCAGAAAACCTGCGACAGCATAATGCAGAGAGTATCCAGCCCGCAAGGCGAAATGCATATATAAAACCCGATTTCTATTATATAAACCGCACTATATTCCCCGTTATACGGCGTTTTGGCGGGATATATTCCGCCTCTTTACCAAAATTTTTTCGCAAAATCGCACTTTCCCCTTGACATTTTGAAAATAACTGCTTTCAAATGTTGAGGGGAGCGAATGGAACTTGAGCGCACAGTTCGCAAAGTTTTCCTCGTCCTTGACGCGCGGTGGGAGGTCAGGTGGAAAGACCTTGAAGACTATGCCCGC
>JAMOPH010000053.1 GCA_027064665.1 bacterium
GCACCAGCGCACATAGCAACGCTGTCCCCTGTGGATGTATCCCCCATCATCCAACTCCCAACCCCTGGATACTATGTTGGTAAAGCGGTCAAAAACTGCCCAAAAAGGTCTTGACAAACCGGGGGTGGGCCAATATACAATAAAAATGGACCCATAGCTCAATCGGTAGAGCAGAGGACTCATAATCCTTTGGTTCCAGGTTCGAGTCCTGGTGGGTCCACCATATTTTGAAAAAAAAGGGCGATTAGCTCAGTTGGTAGAGCGCTTGCCTCACATGCAAGAGGTCAGTGGTTCGAGTCCACTATCGCCCATTTAAGATTGGAGGGGGATGAAAAGTCCCCCTTCGTTTTTTTTGCAAAGACTAAATTTTTGTTTTGCCTGTTCTTTGAGATTTTATATCTTTATACTTTGCAAGATGAAAATTTCAGAACTCATAGGCGAGTTTGAAAAGATTTGCCCTCAGCAGTGGCGCTGGCGCAACGATAAGGTGGGGCTGTTCTGCGGAGACCCCGACAGAGCGGTGGAAAAAGTCCTTCTGGCGCTTGACCCCACCGACGAGGTGATTGAAGAGGCTATTGAGGGCAAATACGACCTTCTGTTCACCCATCATCCCTTATCTCGCTCCGATTTCCCCTCGGTCAATGCCCGGGATTACATCGGCGGGAAACTATACAGGGCGATTCAGAACAATCTTGCCATATATTCCGCCCACACAAACCTTGATTTCGCCCCCTTCGGTGTTTCTGTGGCGCTGGCGGGAATTTTAGGGGTCAAATTTGAGCGCTATCTTCACCCGCACTCCTCGGAGAAACTATACAAAATTGTGGTCTTTGTTCCACGGGAAAATTTTGAACTTTTCCGCAGGCAGTTTCTGGATATCGGCGTGGGACACATAGGCAACTACAGCCACACCAGTTTTTCCGTCGCCGGCGAGGGGACATTTATGCCCCGCGAGGGCGCAAACCCATACATCGGAACCGTGGGCAAGTTAGAAAAAGTTGAGGAATACCGCCTTGAGACGATAGTTCCCGAGCATCTCCTCGGCGAGGCTCTCGCCGCAGTGAGGGAACTCCACCCCTACGAGGAACCGGCGATTGACATATATCCCCTGCAGAACAATAAAATCAACGGCGGTTTTGGCGTTGTGGGCACGCTGGACAGGATTATCACCCTTGAGGACCTCGCCCGGGCGTGTGCGGAAAAACTTCCCACCGATGAGGTCAAAGTTGCCGGGGATATGCTCAAAAGCGGCGCCGTCAGAAAGGTTGCAGTTCTGGGCGGAACCGGCGACAGTTTCGTAAAAGATGTCATCGCCGCCGGCGTGGATGCGTTTATCGCCGGAGAACTTTCGCATCACTCGGCACTTGAACTCAAATCCCACGGAGTCGCATCAATTGTGGCAGGGCATTTCGGCACCGAGTGGGTCGTTCTCCCAAACCTGAAAAAGATTATCCTTGACATATTTGAAAAATATCAACTTCACGGCAAGGTGGATATTGCCCGGTTCGAGGGACCGGTGTTCAGGTCCATTTTCAAGGAAATCTACAAAAAGGAGTAAAATATGCCGGAGAAAAAACCACAACTGTCCATCAAAGAGCAACTTAAAATCCTGCTCAAAATTCAGGAATACGACAGCCAACTTCTTGAACTGCAGATGAGAAAATCCTTTTTCCCCGACCTTTTGAAGCAACTCAAGGAGGAAATCAAAAATCTTGAGGCGGAGTTCAAGGAAAAAAGCGAGCGGCTCACCGAGGTTAAAAAAGAACTTGACCTTATGGAGTTGACGCTCAAACAGGAGGAGCAGGCACTCAAAGACTCGCAGGACAAACTTCTCAAGGTCTCTACGAACAAGGAATACGACGCCGTGCAGATGGAGATTGAGTCTCACAAGGAGAAAATCGCCGAGGCGGAGGAGAAAATTATCGTTCTTTTGGACGAGCAGAAATCTCTTGAGAAAGAGGTCGCCGAACTTGAGGAGAAACTCAAAAAGACCAAAGAACTCAACGAGAGCAGGATTGCAGAGATTAAAAAGAACTCGCAGGAGATTAACCAGATAATTGAGAGAATCAAGGCGGAGAAGGCACGCCTTGAGGAGAAGGTTTCTATGCGCCTTTTGAACAAGTATCGTCAGATTCGCCAGGGGCAGCAGGGGGTTGCGGTGGTGCCTGTGGTGGACCGTGCCTGCGGAGGATGTCATCAGGCGTTGCCGCCGCAGAGAATTCAGGAAATCCGTGCCGGCAAACTCGTTATATGCGAAAGTTGCGGCAGGATTCTGGTGGACCCCGATATTCTCAAGGACGAAGAGGACGAGGATAAAGGGCAATAATCATCCGCAGTGGCTTGCTTTTCTGAAATATGGCGCCGGATTTGGTGTATCTGCGGGCGCTGACCGGGG
>JAMOPH010000054.1 GCA_027064665.1 bacterium
TTTTCTCATCCTAATCAGGGACCCGGAGACATACATATTATATGCCTATCCTGTTCTGTTCGGTGTTCTGTTCGGGGTGATGAGGTCGTCGGGGATGGGAGTGATGGGGATGTTCTATGCGGTTTTGTTTGCCTCGCAGGGGGCGATAATATCTGCGGTCAGAATTCTGGCGCAGGATATCAAAAACCGTGTGTGGGTGGCAACCCTGCCGGTGGATATGCAAAAGGTCTTTGTTCGGCGGGCGGTAAGTATTACTCTTTTCTGGGCTATACCTCTTCTTATTTTTGCCGTGGTCGTGGCGATATGGAAGCCGAATTTTTCTGTGGTGTCTTTGGGCGTGGTGCCGGCGATGATAAGCATTTTCGGGAATGTCCTTATGGGGCAGCATTACGGTGCGCAGAGACTTGCCGCCGGAGTGGAAAAACCACGCAATGCAGTTGGACTTCAGGGGTTTGCGCTGTCTGCGGCGCCGGCGCTGTATTCCATCCTGCCTCTGGTTCCGCTCGTTCTGAAATCCTCTCTGCCGAATTTACACAGGTCTCTGTTCTATGCGGGGATGATATCATCTCTGGTGCTTGCGGTGGTTCATTCTCTGGTGCTTTATTTGATTTTCCGCACGGTTGATGTGAGGGCGCATTTCAGGCGATGATTTTGTTGCCCCCGGCGGAAATTTTTTTATCTTGCAAAATGCAAAAACTATGGAACGGGGAGTATTCATAACATTTGAGGGGATAGACGGAAGCGGCAAGACCACGCAGGCGACTTTTTTGCGGGATTTTCTGACCGAGCGTGGAATTGAGGTGATTATGACCCGTGAGCCCGGCGGCACCCGTGTGGCGGAGAAAATAAGGGATATCCTGCTTGACAGGAACAACATCGGGCTTGTGGCGAGGGCGGAACTGCTTTTGTATCTCGCCTCACGGGCACAGCACACCGCCGAGATTATAAGACCCGCCTTGGGAAAGGGAATCTGGGTCATCTCCGACAGATTCACCGATTCCTCGGTGGCGTATCAGGGTTGCGCCCGGGGGCTGGGGATGGAAAAAACCCGGGAACTTTCGCTCTTTGCCACCGAGGGTCTCGTGCCGGATTTGACATTTTATTTAGAAATCACGCCCGAGGAAGCCTCACGGCGGCTCGCCGCCCAGGGCAAAACCCTTGACCGCCTTGAGGTGGAGCAAAAGGAGTTTTATCTGAAAGTCATTGAGGGCTACCGATGGATAGGTTCGCAGGAACCCGACCGATTTATCACAATTGACGGCTCCAAATCTCCGGAAGATGTCTGGGAGCAGATAAGAACCAGAATTATTGACAGATTTCCCCATCTTATATAAAAATTCAATCGCCCCGTTTTGCATTTTGCAAAATTCAGAACGAGAATTGTTTAACATTTGCAAAATTTATTATGCATACCCCAATATGCCACAAAGGGATATGAAAAAAGAGGAAATTTGGCACGATATCTGCTACACTAAAAGTGGCAAGAGGAAGGTTCAACCAAACGAGGAGGTAGGAGATGAGGAGAAGGAAAGGTTTCACGCTGATTGAGTTGATGATCGTTGTGGTCATCATCGGGATTCTGGCGGCGTTGGCGATTCCGCGTTTTATGGCAGCCGCCAAGAAATCCAAGGTGAGTGAGGCGAAGACGATGCTCAAGCAGATCTGGGAAGCCGCTCAAAGTTACTATCAGGAGATGGGTGCCTATCCGCCCTGCAATCCTGAAGATGGGAGTTCGGTTGCATATCATCCTGGTTCTGCACCTAATAGTAGGCATGCTTTCAATAACGCAGCCACCAAAGCAGGTGCTGTTAACTGGGATCCCGTTCCAGGGCTTATGGTTGACAAGCCCAGTGGATATCCAAGGTTTACCTATGAAATTACCCAGAGCGGCGGCACCTTTGAGGCAATCGCATACTCTTCCAACTCCTGGGATGCTTCTTTGCACGATGTGTCCACACTCACCATCGATGTAGATGGTCGTCTCACCGGCGGAACTTGGTAATACTTAATCTTCCCTCTTTGCACTGTGCTGCTGGAAGGGAGTGGGGCGAGGGGCTCCACTCCCTTTTGTTTTTCCTAAACACATCCGGGAGAGATTATGCACGATGCCCTGATAGCGATCATATTTTTCCTTCTTGGCGCCGCCGTGGGAAGTTTCACCAATGTCCTCATATGGCGCCTGCCACGAGGGGAGTCCATCCTCTTCCCCGGCTCGCACTGCCCAAAATGCGGCGCAAAAATAAAATTCTACGACAATATCCCAATCGTCAGTTATATCGTTCTTGGGGGAAGATGCCGCAACTGCGGAGAGAGAATCTCCCCACGATACCCCATCGTTGAGGCGTTTATGGCTGTGTCCTACCTTCTGATTTACCTTCTGACCGACCCAGCCAACATACTTTTGATAATCCAACTTGCCGTGCTTCTGCCCGTATTTTTCGCCCTCTCCTGGATTGACTTTGAACACTATGTAATCCCCGACGAACTCACGCTGTCCATTGCTGTGGCGGGGATTGTCTTTGCAGGAATCTCCGGCGGATTCAAAGGGGTCGGTTTCGCCATAATCGCCGGCGGCGTGGGCGCAATTTTGTTCCTTGTAATCTCTGCGGTCGGCAAAAAAGTTTTCAGAAAACAGGCGCTCGGCGAGGGCGACATTCTGCTCATCGGCGCCGTGGGAACTCTGGTCGGGGTGAAAGGCGTGTTTTTGGTGATTTTTCTGTCCGCCCTCTTGGGGGCAATTTTTGGAATTCCCTTTGTCCTCATCTCCCGCCGAAAAAAACCGAACGGCGACAGCGCAATCCCCTTCGGTCCCTTTATCTGCGCCGCAACACTGATTACCCTCATCTGGGGCGACAAAATCATCAACTGGTATCTGGGACTTTTTTAGATGTGAGAGAAACTACCTTCCCCACCTGCCGGGAAGCCTGCCCGGATTGAAACTTCTTCCCTGCCCGAACTGGAACTGCACCCATATCCTCACATCCCGGATGTGTGTGGTGCTGTCTATGATTTTGTCCTTATCCTCGCTGATTTCAATCTGTATCCCGGCGACGGCGTGGCGGGAGAGATTATATGTCACCTGCGGCTTGAAGGATAACTTTGCCCTGTCCACCGATTTGGCGCGAGTTGCGTCGGCGGAGGTCCAACTCTCCACAGTGTTGGTGCTGTAGGAGACCGTCGCCATAAGGTTGAGGGTGTTTTCCAACTTAATTTTGCCCAAAAGCGGGATTTTCAATCCCTTCTGCGCCCTGATTGAATACCTTGCGGTCGCCTCAAAGGTCTTTTTATCGTTGCCGGAGTATGAGATATTCACACCGGTGTAGGTCTCCTGCACCTGATTCTCCCAGTTGAACTTGAGGTCAAGGGTCCAGCCGCCCTTCATATTGAACTTCACACCAAAAAGCGGATTGAACCGGTTTGAGGTGGTTATGCTGTTCAGCGAATCCCCGGTAAAACTTTTTGACCACTTGTGCGACCATTTGCTGTTCGCGCTGGCAGAGTTGGCGAACTTTTTGATGAACTTCAACTTCTTGAAAAATCCCCATCGGAACGACAAATCCGGGAATGTCTGCTCGTGGGTTGAGGTCGTCTGCGAGGTGCTGATTGTTTTGTTGATGGTGTAGTTGTATTTTATCTTCATCGTGATGTCCTTGGGGAACTTGTATCCGGTTGAGGCGTCAATTCTGTTGGTATAACTTTCCGAGGGTTTGAGTGTCCCCACGAGGGTGTCCACCTTGGGGACGCCGGGGTCGCTGGTCAGCCCCAACTGGAACAGCCTGCCGGGGCGCCGGGCAAGATTCGGCAGTTGCAGCCTGCCGTTCCACTGATATGATACCCGCAGATTCTCCATATTCCCCACAATTGAACCCGCGCCAAACTTTTTCTTCCTTGACCGCTGAACGCTCGTTCCGCCGGAGCGCCCCCT
>JAMOPH010000055.1 GCA_027064665.1 bacterium
CGGACAATTTTTCCTCGGGAATTTTCGCCGAGATTGTGACCTGCTCGGCGAAATCCTGACCGATTATGTCTCCGCCGGCAGAACCGACAAAGTTCTGAATCTGGCTTATCACACTATACGGCACCGCAAACTCAACCTCAACCATTTTCACGAACGGGACCACGCCGGCGTCCTCAACTGCCATCTGCGCAGTTCTGCTGTATGCCCTGACCAGCCCGCCGGTGCCAAGTTTAGTCCCGCCGAAATATCTGACCACCGCCACCAAAATGTTGGTGATTTCCCGGGAATGCAGAAATTTCATAATCGGTGCGCCTGCAGTTCCCGAGGGTTCGCCGGCGTCGGTGAAATGCTCCTGCGCTCCACCCTCACCTATCCGAAACGCATAGACTATGTGCGTGGCATCGGGGTATTTGCGCCCAAGTTCCGCAAGATGCCGCTCAACCTCCTCACGGCACGACACCGGAAATGCATAGCCGAAAAACCGTGAGCCCAAAATCTCCTGTTCCGCATAGCCCGATTTGACAATGGTGCTCTCCATAGGAACTCAAAATTAACTATTTATCGGGATATATCAAGAAATTCCCGGATGGAAATGAACCTATACTTTTTCAGCAGGCGGACAAATTTCGCCAGACCGCTTTTTGCCCGTCCCCGATGGACAAAGTTTGCAATCCATCCCAGAGGAAGCGGCGGCGTGTGTGGGTCAATATCCTTTGGGTGAAGATACAGCACGGGGGTCTCGCCCCGCCGGTGATAACTTTTTATTCCCGCCTCAATTATCCAGAGGGGAAGCGCCCGGAAATAGAACCCGCCCGAAAAGGCGACTTTCACTCCGAAAATACTCATCGCCGAGGGGGGAAACTCCACAAGATTGCCTATTTTGTGGATAAATCTGGGTGCGCCGGGGTTTCCGCCGTAATATGCCACCGCCGGGAAAACGCTGGAGTCATACAAAAATCCCTCGCTCTCAAGGACCTCAAACGCCCACGGGGTTTTCTGCGGGGAAATTGAGAAATTCGGCGCCCGAAATCCCACAACATCCTGCCCCGACAGGTCCTCAAGCAGGCGCTTTGACCTGACAAGTTGTCCGGCAAAGCCCTCTCTCCCCTGCGGGGGAATCAGAGTGTGCGTATAACTGTGCGAGGCGACCTCAAATCCAGCCCCGGCGATGGTTCTGACCACCTGGGGATATTTTTCTGCCACCTCGCCGAGGACAAAAAATGTCGCCCCGGCGCCGAACTCCCGCAGCAAAGAGACAATCCGCTCAACCATCTCAACCACCCGCACGGGGGCATCGGCGACCATAGAATAATCGTATCCCGGATAGGCTCCGTGATACCACTCCTCAACATCAAAGGTCAGGATGCAAAAATTTTTGCGGGGTTGCCGGGACATAGACATTTCCTAATGTTTTTTGCGGACTCGCCTGCCCCATATCATCTCGGGCTGGGCTGACTCGGCGGAAGGTTCAACAGGTGAGGACTCCGCCTGTTCAGGGGATTCATCCTTTTCCTCGCTCACAGGCTCCGGCGTCTCCGGTTTTGCAGAGGGAGTGCTCGTTTCTCCCGATTTTGTGCGGCGCCCGCCGGAACTTTTGCTCCTTTTGGAACTGCGCCGGGAATTTCCCCCGCCGGAGTTATTTTTGCGGGACTTCCCTCCGGCTAATTCGTCTATCTTGGCGGAAAGAACCCTCATCTGGCTTTCCAGTTTGCGAACTCGCTGCTGCACGCCCTCAATTATCTCGCCCAAAAAACCGCCAACCATAAGCACAAGCCCGAGATTTGCCAGCATAGCCACAAGTGTCAGAAGCGGGCGGTAGCCCATATTGAAGCCGAATCGCAGAATCAGCGCCACCACGCCGATTAGGAAGGCAAGCGCGAAGGTGAAAAGCCCCAGCGTGCCAAAAAACAGCATCGGGCGGCGAACAAAGGTCAGTTGGAACCACACCGAAAGCAAATCAAAAAACCCGATAAACACCCTTCCTATGCCGCGGTATTTGGACTTTCCCGACAGGCGAGGGCGCAGTTTGACGGGATGTTCAACAATTTTGTATCCGTGGGTGTGCGCCCAGACGACGATATATCTGTGCCAATCGGGGCGGGAAGGCATCTGCTCCAAAACCTCACGGCGAAGTGCCTTCATTGCGTTCATATCCCGCACCGGCACACGGAACAAAATCCTGCCGAGCAGATTATATATTTTGGAAACCACCGGCTTTTGATATTTTCCGACCTTGTATCCTGCCACCACATCGGCGCCGGCATCAAGTTTTTTCACCATCGGCGGGATATCCTCGGGGTCAAACTGAAGGTCGGCGTCAAAGATGACCACATAATCCCCCCGGGCGACCTCAAGACCACGCATTATAGCGTAAGTTTTTCCCTGATTCGCCCTGTAGGAGACCAGTTTGACGAACTTATACTTTTTCATCAGACTGCGGGCACGCTCTGCGGTGCCGTCGGTGGAACCATCGTCAACCAGAATCAACTCAAATCGGAAATCCACCTTTCTGCGGAGTTTGTCAAACGCCTCAAACAGCGGGGCGATGTTGCCCTCCTCGTTGTATGCCGGCACAATCACCGATACTTTGACCTTCTCGTCCATAAAATCACCTTCCTCGTGGTGCCAGAAACCTGACAAGGGGTTCGTATTCGTCCTCAAAATCTGTGCGCAAAATTATGTTGAAAAATTTTTCCGCCAAGTCTGAATTTGTGGTGTCAATGCCCACTCTGGCGGGGATTTTCGCCCGAAGCGGGATTTGTGCGGTCAGAAAATCCACCTGCGGCGAAAGGTCTATGCTCACCGTGAATTTCCCCGAACGAATTTTTCTTATCACATTGCCGGAGACCACTCGCCCGAACTTCACATCCCTGGGCAAGAGGAGAAAACCGTCTGCGGCGTCCTCATCAGTCCAGTCAAGGAATTGAACCTGCTTTCGGGCAAGCGCCCTTTCAATCTGTGCTCGCCATTTGTGCGCCAAGCGCCTGTGCTCCGGAGAACGGGGCATTATCACCAGCACCCGATGAAAGGACTCCACCAACCCCGGATAGGTGAACTCCATCGCCTGTCCCCGCCACAGGCGAAGCAAAAATCTCTCCACTGCCTGCGCCATAGATTAATTTATGCAACAAAATTTTTTGAGGGTCAAGTCGTTTCAATAAAAACGGGGCACCGAAGCGCCCCGCAGAGAAATTGCACTCTGCGTAAAACCAGTTATTCCAACATCTCCTTTATCTTCTCGGCGATGGACATCAGCGCCTTTGCCGATTCGGAGTCGGGATAGTGAAGAACATAGGGTTTTCCCTCCTCGCCGGACTGCATAATAGCCGGCTCAATCGGGATTCTGCCCAGAAACGGGATTCCCAATTGTTTGCTTGCCTTTTCGCCGCCGCCGGTTTTGAAGATATCGGTTCTTTTGCCGCAGTGAGGACAGACAAATCCGCTCATATTCTCCACTATGCCCAGCACTTTGACGCCCAGCGCCTGCGAGAATTTCACGGTTTTGCGGGCATCAAGCAGTGCGACCTCCTGCGGCGTGGTCACGATAACAGAGCCGTCAAGGTCGGGCAGAAGTTGGCAGACGGACAGCGGCTCATCGCCGGTGCCGGGAGGAGAATCTATCACTAAAAAGTCAAGTTCGCCCCAGTCAATATCGCCGAGGAACTGCTTGATTGCCTTCATTTTAAGAGGTCCACGCCAGATAACCGGCTGGTCGGGGTCCTGCAGAAGCGATGCCATAGTGATTATTGTTACTCCATCCTTTTTCACCGGCTCCACAAGACCGTTGGGCTTCACACGAAGTTGTTCGCCCTCAATTCCGGTCATTCTTCCCAGCGACGGACCGTGGATGTCAATATCCAGCAGCCCAGCCGGGGCGCCCATCCTCGCAAACGAATACGCAAGGTTTGTGGCTATCGTGCTCT
>JAMOPH010000056.1 GCA_027064665.1 bacterium
AGACGACATAGACGGAAGTGGGTTAGTAGCTTACGGCGATTCTGGTTCAGGAATCGGCGAGTTTCTGTTGATTATAGGCATTACCATTGACACTGATGGGCGTATATACCTCGGAGATGGAGGGAACTTTAGGATAGTTAAAATAGATAACATATGGGGAGATGGCTGGGATGTGGCATCTATCACTTATGATGACAGATTACGAACATTTATAGCTGGCGGACGCATTACTATAAGTCCATCGGGAACATTATATTGGCTAAGCCCATACAGTTTGTCAAGGTTACTCCGATGGCATAGTGATTCTGCTGAAATAGAAACTTTCGGATATTATCCACCAGATAGCGGAATCTTCTACGACGATGGATACGACCTTTTCATAGATAATGAAGGACGAATATATGTCGCTTGCGGGGAGCAACATAAAATAGTCAGAATGGATAACTTCTATGGGGATGGATTCACCGAATACTATTTTGAAACCTTCTGCCCTACAACAATTTTTGTTGATTCCTGTGGAAAGATATACGTTGGCGGATTCCCAAGATTTCCCCCTGAGTATGGAGATTTTGGTGTTTTCAAAGTACTGGACGACTTTTATGATCCCTTCCCCGAAGAATATGGAACTTACGACGCTTATCTGGATACAGGAGTATTTGGCCAACCGTTTAAACTAATTTTATACACCGTCCACCACGAACCCGACACGGATTATGTAAAACCAGATGCAACGCCGAAAAGATACGAAATTTACGCTCATCCGAACCCGTTCAATTCTACAGTACGAATAGAACTATCCCAACCGGCGGAAATAGTGTCAATCTACTCCGCTGCTGGTCAAAAAATAGGAGAATTCCATAATAGAAAAGCCGTTCTATGGAAACCCGCACCGACGATACCCTCAGGGATATACATAGTAGAAGCCAAATATAAAACAGCAACCCGCACCGCCAGAATTATGTATATAAAATAATCACCTCTTCGGCGGAGTAACTTCATTAAGTTTTACAAATTTTATCGTCAACTTTCCACCGAAAGGAGTTTCATCGTATTGAATCGGCACCAATCCATCTTTCTCAAGGCGAAATTTCAACTTGCTACCGATAACTGCCGGTCCTTTGCGCTCTTTTTCCACCGCCACAGTGATTATGTTGTCCTTAATCTCCCACTTCCCCTGTTCAACATAGTCGCCGGAGGGCTTTCCTATATATACATTAGTTCTCATTGCGTTGCCGTTAGAGAACAGATGTATAATTATAATTCTACCCATACCATCAGCCGAGGGCAGTTTGGCGGCATAGACCCCGACGGGATTTATACTTTCCTCTTCAGCGAAAACCGCCATTATCGCAAGAATAACCACCGCCAGCGTGAAAAGTTTTTTCATTTTTTACCTCCGGGTTTTAATCGCTGTGAGAATAAAAACTTTTTGGAAATCCGTCAAGGTGCAAGATTGCTTCAAATTCCCTTGACATCCCCCTGTGCGGGTGCGAACTTTTAGCACCAATTTCAACGAGGGAGGGAACCTATGAAGCGCGACTTTCTCGCAGTCACCGATTTTAGCACCAGCGAAATCAAGGACACTCTCACCATCGCAAAGGTTGTCAAGCATATGCACCGCTGGGGCGACGACCCCAAGCCCCTCGCCGGCAAGCACGCCGCCCTTATGTTCCGCAAGCCGTCTTTGAGAACCCGCGCAAGTTTTGAAACCGGAATCCGGCAACTTGGCGGCGATACACTGTTCTTCTCCGACGCCGAAATCGGTATGGGCAAGCGCGAAAGCGTCCACGATGTCGCCAAGGTGATGTCCCGGTTTTTTGACCTTGTGGTCATCCGGACCTTTGCCCACGAGGAAATCACCGAATTCGCAAAATACGCCGAGGTCCCCGTCATCAACGCCCTGACCGACCTGCTGCACCCCTGCCAGATTATGGGCGATATCTTCACCATTATGGAATACAAAAACCGCGTGGATGACCTGGTCATCGCCTATGTTGGCGACGGCGGGAACAATATCGCCAACTCGTGGGTTAATCTTGCCAGCCGACTGAGTTTTCAACTCAGAATCGGCACCACCGAGGACCGCCAGCCAGACCCGAAAATCCTTGAGAACGCCAGAAATGCCGGTCTGTCCGAGATTATCATCACCGATGACCCGGTTGAGGCGGTCAGGGACGCCGATGTGGTCTATACCGATGTGTGGGCGTCAATGGGTGAGAAGGACAAAATCGCCGAGCGCGAACAGAAACTCAAAAAATTCCAGGTCAACGCCGAACTTCTCTCCCACGCCAAGCCCGATGTGATATTTATGCACTGCCTTCCCGCCGAGCGCGGGCGCGAGGTCACCGATGAGGTTATGGACGGTCCGCATTCGGTGGTCTTTGACCAGGCGGAAAACAGACTCCACATCCAGAAAGCCATAATTCTCCAACTTTTCGGCGAGAGGTTTTGATCGTTTTTTTGCGGGGGAAACCTTTCTTAAAAGAAAAGTTCTCCCCCGCGCCCCTTTCCAAAGAATTTTGGGATTTTTAGGCTCGCCGAAATCACAGATTTCGGCGAGCCCAAAGGGGAATCCCAAAATGCTATGGAAAAGGCATAGCGGCTTCCCTCTCACGCCGTTCCTAAAAACTTTTCGGCGCTTGAAAATCTTTGATTTTCAAGCGCCGACCCAAAAAGTTTTTAGGAAGGGGGTGCGGGGGAAAGCCCTTTTTTCAAAAAGGGTTGCCCCCGCAGGTTATGTAATTTTCTCTGATAACAGTCGGGATATGCCCGCCTCAATGTCTCTGTCGGGGAGGGTCATAGAGAATCGGACGAAGTTCTCGCCCGAGGGACCCATTGCCGAGCCGGGAAGCGCCACAATCCCGGTTTTGCGGAGCAGATGTTCGCAGAATTTGGCGGAGGACTCAAAATTTTCCGGGATTTTCGCCCATACATAGAATGTTGCGCCGAAGTTCTTGCCCTCAATTCCCGCCTCTTTGAGTGCAGACAGCCATTTTCTCACCCGCCGTTGATAGATTTTTCGGATATCGTCGGAGAGGATGAAGTAGTTGTCCAGCGCTGTCCGGGCGCTCTCCTGAACCGCGCCGAAAACCCCCGAATCAACATATTTTTTCAGCGTCAGCATTGACGCCACGGCGTCGGGGTTCCCCACCATAAATCCCACTCGCCAGCCGGTCATAGAGAATGTCTTGGACAGCGAGTGAAATTCTACCGCCACATCCATAGCGCCGGGGATTTGAAGGATGGAGAGGGGCGGTTCGCCGAAATATATCTCGCTGTATGCGGCATCGTTGGCGATTATAAAGCCCCGTTGATGCGCAAGTTCAACAAGATGGGTGAAAAATTCGTATGTGGCGACCGCCGATGTGGGATTGTTCGGATAGTTCACCCACACAAGTTTTGTGTTCTCGGGGATAGCGTCAGGGTCTGGGAGGAAGTTGTTTTCCTCGCGGAGCGGGATTGGGTGCGGCACACCGCCGGCGAACACAATCCCCGCCCGATAGACCGGATATCCCGGCTCGGTGTAGGCGCCGACCTCTCCCGGATTCAGCACCGCCAGCGGAAAGTGAAATATCCCCTCCTTTGAGCCAATCAGCACCAAAACATTTTTGTCCGGGTCAAGTTTGACCTTGAAGCGGTTGAGGAAAAATCGGACGATGCTCTCGCGCAGTCGGGGATTTCCCTGATAGGAGGGGTATCTGTGTGTATTGATATCGCCGAGGGAGACCACGAGTGCGCCCTGAATCTCCTTCGGCGGGGGGAAATCCGGGTCTCCGACTCCCATATCAATCACGCGGCGGGTGCGCGCCACCTCATCTTTGACGCGGTCAAGTTCTGCGAACGCGTAGGTGGAAAACTCCTCAAGGCGCCGTGCACGGAATTTCATACCAACTCCTTTGATTTGCCTCTGGGAATAAGGAT
>JAMOPH010000057.1 GCA_027064665.1 bacterium
TCAAGAGCTATTTTTTGGTATAACATCTGCGCAACAGTTATTAAAATCGCATAAAATAATCGTTCCTGCCAGCGAAAACTTTCAATTTCCTCGGAACTCATCAGTTTTCTAATCCTTTTAGATTGTCCACGAACAAATAAGCGGTCTCTTCATCAATGTTGCAAAATCTTATTTCCCGGACATTTTTGAGGGCGGGAATTGTCCTTTTGGCTTCATCCACTATCACGCGAACGCCGTCTTCTTTCGGATATCCGAAAATTCCCGTGCTTATTGCCGGAAGCGATACGGACCTGCATCCTAATTCGTCTGCCTTCAGCAGGGCATTTCTTACGGCGCTGCGGAGTTTTTTCTCATCATCGCCCTCGCCCCAGCGAGGACCTACCGCGTGAACGACATATCTTGCGGGAAGTTCGCCGGCATCCGTGACGGCGACCTCCCCCACCGGCACGGGACCGTATTTTTGGACCCATTCCCGCGACTGGCGCCGTATGACCTCGCCGCCGCGCCGGGCAATTGCGCCGGCGACACCGCCTCCGTGCACAAGATGAGAATTGGCGGCATTGACGATGCAGTCCACCTGCTCCTGCGTTATATCTCCTTTTACCGCAACGAATTCAATTGAACCTATCCTAATTCTCTTGAGTTCCTCGCCCATTTTTATTGCTCTCCTTGTTGTTATCCATACTATCATCCGACAAAACAGCTATGGTCGCGCCGTCGCCGCCCTCACGCTCCGAGGGCAACATCATTCGCGCCACCCGTGGATCGGCGTGAAGTTTGTCCCTTATATACCTCCGCAGTGTGCCCTTGCCCTTACCGTGGACAATCAAAATTTTCTCCGCGCCGGTTGCGATGGCATCGTCAAGGACCTTATCCACTTTCTCCCACGCTTCCTCGGGATACATCCCGCGGACATCAATTTTCTGCGGTGCCTCGCGCGGCTCGTAGTGGATTCCCCTCTTCTCGCCGTATCCCCGTTTTGATGCCCGGCGCTTGCGCTCATATTCGGTCTCTGTGTCCACCCCGCTGGAGTGGATTTTCAGCGGCAGGTTGCCCACCAGCACCCGCACAAATCCCTGCTCGTCGGTGGGGTCAAGGACCTCGCCCCACTTGTGCAGACGATACACGAACACTCTCTGCCCGGGTTCAAGTTGTTTGGGCATACCATATTTTCTGGCGCTCTGTTTTTCTGCGCGCTTGAGGCGGCGCTTCAGTTCCTGTATAAATCTTTCCGCGCGCTGGCGTTTTTTTGGCTCCGGCGGCTTTTCGGAAACTATTTTCTGCCATTCGGTCTCAATTTTTTCCAGTTCCCGCTGAATTGCCGCCATAAGGCGGGTTTCCCTCATCTCCTCATACGACCTGCGGACGCGCTCAAGTTCGCGCTCCTTTATCTGGTTTGCCTTGAGAAGTCCCTCAAGGATTTCCCGCTTCTGGGTCAGGTCGCGGCTTTGCTCATCAAGGCGGCGGCGAAGGTCCTCAACCTCGGCGAGTCTGCGCTGAAGTTGTGAGATAATCTCGTCCAGCGCGGTGCCGCCGCCGGCAATCTCCCGCGCACGAACCAAAATCTTTTCCGGAAGCCCCAGAAGTTTTGCAATCTCCATCGCCCAACTTTTACCCGGCACGCCTAAAAGAAATCTGTATGTCGGCTCCATTCGGTCCTGGTCAAACTCCATAGCGCCGTTTTCCACATCCTCGCGGGAGGCGGCAAGTCCCATCAGCCCGCCGAGGTGCGTGTTGGCAACCACCATCGCGCCCCGGTCAAGTATGTATTCAAACAGCGCCCACGAAAGCGGCATAGCCTCCTGAGGGTCGGTGGCACTGCCCAGTTCGTCAAAGAGGACAAGGCTTTTTTCGTCGCAGTTTTCGGCGGCGATTTTGTAGTGCACTATGTGGCTCGCAAAGGACGATAAACTCGCCTCAACGGACTGCTCGTCGCCGATGTCGGCAAAGAACTTCTCAAACAAAGGAATCTGGCTTCTGGAATCCGCCGGGATGGGGAAACCGCACGCCGCCATCACGGACAAAAGCCCCACAGTCTTCAGGGCGACGGTTTTTCCGCCCATATTGGGTCCGGTGATTATCAGTCCGCGCACCTTCGGGGGAAGGTCAATATCAAGCGGGACGACGCTCTCGCGCCCTTTCTCCAGCACCAGCAGCGGATGACGGGCATCGCGCAGACTCAGCGGATTCCCCGGCGCCACAGAGACCGAATTCGCACCGATTTCGTCGGCGAAGTGCGCCACCGCAACGAGAAAATCAAGTTGATGGAGAATACTGAGGTTAGCGAGAAGTTGCTCAGAATATGCTCCAACTATTCCAGATAAGTTCCTCAAAATCCTCAACTTTTCCGCTCGCTCTTCAAGTTCAAGTTCGCGCAGTTGGTTGTTCAGCGGGACAATCTCAATCGGCTCAATAAAAATTGTCGCGCCGCTCGCCGAACGATCGTGAATCACGCCGGGAAGATGTTGCTTGTGCTCGGCTTTCAGCGGAAGAACGAACCGCTCGTTGCGGATGGTAATCAGTTTCTCCTGCCAGAAATCGGCGTATCGCTCGTCCTCAAGCATAGATTCAAGTTTCTGTTGAAGTCTGTCGTGGACCTGTTTTTTTGCAATGCGCAATTGTGCGAGGCGCTCGGAGGCATCTTCCTTGAACACCCCCGGCGGCAGGATGAACCTCTCTATGTTCCCGTGAACGGCGGGGGTGTCCTCAAGACCGTCAAGCATAGCGCGCAGGTTCGGGAAACGCTCGCGGTTTGCACCAATCCGCGTCAGGTTGTGAACTATGCGGCTCACCTGCGCCACCTGCCACAGTTCCTCCTCGGATAGAACTCCCTCCTTGGCGGCGCGGTCAATGAGTTCTTCTGGGTCGCCGAGACCGGCAAGTTCAGGCTGACCGCTTATCGCCAGCAACTGCCGGATTTCCTCAATTAACTCGGAGCGAATTCTGATAAGTTCAATGTCGCTGGTGGGACGGGTGTTCAGCACCATCTGGCGGGCACGCTCGGAAACGCACTTTTTCGCTATATGCTCCAGAACCTTCGGAAACTCCAGAACCTCTAACGCGTGCGCCAGCGGGTCTATGTTTTCGGGATGAGGAAATTCCATAGTCGCCTTTTTCGGTTATGCCTCCCATTCAAAGGGGCGCTCGCCCTCGGAATCTATTATCCGGTGAATTGTCCTCGGGCGGGGCACCTCCTTTTCGCTCAATTTGATGAGGGCGGCAAGTTTTTCGGCGCTCTGCTCCGCCTGATACACATCCGGGGCGAACACTATCGCCACCGGCTCTCCCCTGCGGACAAAATCTCCGGTCTTGTGCAGGAACCTGAATCCCACCCGGGGGTCAATTATATCGCCGATTTTTTTGCGTCCGGCGCCCATCTCAACGCCCAACATACCTATTCCGAGCGTGTCAAACCCGGCGATGAAACCGTCGGTTCGGGCGAAAACCTCCCGGGCAACCGGCGCCATCGGCAGAAGTGTGATATCCTCCACCACATCTGGGTTGCCGCCCTGTGCCGCAACGAACTGCGCAAACTTTTCAAGCCCGGCGCCTGAAGACAGTTTTCCCTCCAAAATTTTTCTGCCCTCGGCGAAACTATGCGCCACACCTGACAGCATAAGCATCGCCGCACCGAGCGCCATAACAACCTCGTGAAGGTCCGGCGGGGTCAACTCCCCACGGAGATATTCTATTGACTCCCGCACCTCAAGGGCATTGCCGACATACTCGCCGAGGGGCTGGTTCATATTCGTCAGAAGCGCTAAAGTCGGCACGCCGTAGAGGTTTCCCACATCAACCATAGCCCGGGCGAGAGTGCGGGCGTCGTCAATGGTCTGCATAAATGCGCCGTTGCCGAACTTCACATCAAGCACAAGCGAGCCGGTGCCCTCGGCAAGTTTTTTGGACATCATGC
>JAMOPH010000058.1 GCA_027064665.1 bacterium
CACAGGTCATAAACGAATTTTATCTTCCACAGATACACCTGATACACCAGCCCGCCCCAGTAGTATTTCTCGCCGCGGTATGTGGCATATCCCGAGTGCCCGCGGACATACTGCCGGAAAATTTTCGGTTTTGCGCTGGGGAACTCAAACACAAACTCCCGACCGGGGATTTTCCCGTCGTCCAACAGCGAGAACAGATAGCGCCCGTCTTTCTGTGAGGATTTATACCATTTCTTCGGCGGCGGTGTGTAGCCGATGTGTTCTGCGACCTCGCCCTGAGTGAATCGTGTTATAGAATCCCCGATTCGCACAAAAACCTGCCCGGGCGAGGCAAACCTCACCACGGCGGAGTCAATTTCAAGCGAATAGCAAAGTGTGTCGCCCTCCTCCCACGTGTGGATAGTCATCGTGCCGCGAAGCAGTGTGATTTTTTTGCCCTGCGGGTATATCGCAAATTCCGTCCCCTTTGAGAACTCCAGAATCTGCCCGGGGCAGGCGAGTAAATACAGTTTATCCCTGCCTGTGGAGATTTGCGCGGAATCGGATATTGTATCGGCGGGGGCAAGGGCACGCGTGAACTCGCCGCTTGTGATTCGGGCATCGGGGGAATACAAAACCACGGGGGCAAAGTTCTCAGCCCCCGCAGCGCACACAGTTAAAAACACGATAACTTTCACCGCGAAAATCCTCATCAGTAGAACCTGTTGAGTCGTTTGAGTTTTCGGAACGGCGCCCTGCGCTTTTTCCTTTTGAGGACATCGGGGCTGCCCAACTGCTTCTGAAGTTCCTTTATCTGGTCGCGCAGGAATGCGGCGTATTCAAAGTTGAGTTCCTTTGCCGCCTGCTGCATAAGGCGCACCAGTTCCTCAATCTGTCCCTCAACCGGCAGTTCACGGACATATTCGGGAATCGCCTCGCGGCTGCGGGACTCGTCCGTGCGGGCATCGGCGACGGCGGTCGTCAGCATAATTGACTCCACCGACTTTTTGATGGATTTCGGCGTTATCCCGTGTTTGCGGTTGTATTCCTCCTGAATTTTCCGGCGGCGTTCGGTCTCCTCAATCGCCTTGCGCATAGAGTCGGTGATTTCATCGGCGTAGAGGATGACGGTTCCCGCCTCGTGGCGTGCGGCGCGCCCGGCAATCTGTATCAGCGACCGATACGACCGCAGAAATCCCTCCCGGTCGGCGTCCATTATCGCAACAAGCGATACCTCCGGCAGGTCAAGCCCCTCGCGCAGAAGATTTACCCCCACCAAAACCTCAATTTTCCCCAGCCTGAGGTCGCGCAGAATCTCCACGCGCTCTATGGCGTCAATCTCCGAATGCAGATACCTCGCCTTGACCCCCATTGAGACGAAATAGTCCGCCAGGTCTTCCGCCATCCGCTTGGTGAGTGTGGTCACCAGAACGCGCTCGTTTTTGGCGAGCCGCTTTTTGATTTCGCCCCACAGGTCCTCAACCTGCCCCGCGGTCGGGCGGACCTCAATTTTCGGGTCCACAAGCCCGGTGGGACGAATCAGTTGCTCCACGACCTCGCCGCCGGTCTTTTGGAGTTCATAGTCTCCGGGGGTCGCGGAGACATAGATTGTCTGCGGGCAGAGCGCCTCAAATTCCTCAAAGGTCAGCGGGCGGTTGTCCAGACACGACGGCAGGCGGAAGCCGTGCTCAATCAGCGTCAACTTGCGGGATCTGTCGCCGTGCTGCATCCCGCGGATTTGCGGCACCGTCACATGGGACTCGTCAATGATGACCAAAAAGTCATCGGGGAAATAGTCCAGCAGGCAGGCGGGTCTTTCGCCGGGTTTCCGCCCGGAAAGATGGCGCGAGTAGTTCTCAATCCCGGGGCAGTAGCCGATTTCAAGCATCATCTCAATGTCGTATAGTGTGCGCTTTTCAAGGCGTTCCGCCTCAAGAAGTTTGCCCTGTGAGCGGAGTTCCTCAAGCCTTTGGTCCAGTTCCTTTTTGATTGACTCCACCGCCCGCAGAAGGTTCTCGCGGGTGGAGACGAAATGCCTTGCCGGATAAATCCACGCCTCGGAGACCTCCTCTAACACCTCGCCGGTGAGGGGGTCGAGTTTGACGATGCGCTCGGGGATTTCGCCCCAGTATTCCACGCGGACGATGAATTCCTCATAGGCGGGGAAAATCTCCACCACATCGCCGCGGGCGCGGAACGCCCCCCGGGCAAAATCCACAGGGTTGCGGACATAGTGGATGTCCACCAACTTGCGCAGAAGTTCCTGGCGGGTGGGTCCCTCGTCAACCTTGATGTGGACCACCATCTCGCGGAAATCCCGCGGGGAGCCCAGCCCGAAAATCGCACTCACCGACGCGACGACAATCACATCCCGGCGCGAAAGCAACGCCGATGTCGCCCGCAGACGAAGGCGGTCTATGTCATCGTTGATGTCGGCGTCTTTCTCTATGTAGGTGTCGGTCTCGGGGATGTATGCCTCCGGCTGGTAGTAATCGTAGTAGGAGATGAAATACTCCACCGCGTTCTCGGGGAAAAACTGTTTGAACTCCCCGAAAAGTTGCGCGGCGAGGGTCTTGTTGTGGGAGATCACCAGCGTGGGTTTCTGGACGCGCTCTATGACATTGGCGATAGTAAAAGTTTTCCCCGAGCCGGTGACTCCCAAAAGCACCTGATACTTTTTGCCCTCAAGCACGCCGCGGGCGAGTTTCTCAATCGCCTGCGGCTGGTCGCCTGTGGGCTTGTAGGGCGAATGTAGTTTGAATTTTTTCACAAATTAAAAGGTTATGCAAAAAGTGGGGGATTTCAAGGGGAATTATTCAGACGGATAACCGCTTTACCAACATGGTATCCAGGGGTTGGGAGTTGGATGAAACGGGATACATCCACAGGGGGCAAACCGGTGCGTCGGGACAATGCGCTCTGAGCAACTCAAGCGGTGTCTTTCCTCATCTGCCGGCTCGGTTGTGCTATTTGCTAATCTCCGGAAAACAACTTCGCTCATCCACCCTAACTTAACTACCGGTAACTGAATACCATAGTAGGTAAACTCGCCATTATCCAAATTTTTTGACTTTTTCTCATCACAGAGCAAAGTTTCCCCCGGATGCCGATTTTTGCCCCTTTTTGAAAAACAATTTTTTATATTTTTACAGAACCCAAACTGGAGGGAAGGATGAAAAAGGTCGTGTTCGGCATCGTCGCTGTGGTGGCGGCGGTTTTCGCCCAGGAGACCAACGCAACATATGTTATGCTTGGTCTCGGTCAGCCCCAGATTGACGACCTGAATGACCGCCTGCAAAGTTTCAACTACTCCGCCTTTGAAAAGCAACTGATTTCCTACGGCTTCGGTTTTTACAGCACCGTGGGCGGAAAATTTCTGATGGGCTTTGAGTGGTCCTGCGCCAAGAGTAAGGAAACCACCTCCAAGGACGGCTCGGTGAAGGAAAAACTTGAAAACTCTGCGTGGTTTATAAATATCGGCGGGATGCTGATAAACGCCGATGTCATCCGCATTTTCCCCTATCTCGGGCTCGGGCGCGGGGAACTCGTCCTTACGCTGAAAGAGGTCAGTCTGCCCTCGTTTGACGACATAATCTCCGGTCCTGCGGGGGTGACTAAACTTGAGACCGGCGGATTTCTGCTCAACCCCGCCCTCGGTGTGGAGTTCAAAATCGGAGGTCGGTATATCCTCGGCATTCACGGGGGATTTGTGTTTGACCCCTCCACAGGCGACTGGAAAGTTGAGGGCACTGAAATTTCCGGCGGCCCCGACGACGGACTCACCGGACCGTGGGCAAATCTGGTCTTCGGACTTGGAACATAGACCTATCCTGCCATCCGCACCCGCGCCGCAGAGATTAGCGATTCCACGGTGGAAATCCCCATAAGATTC
>JAMOPH010000059.1 GCA_027064665.1 bacterium
GTCCGGGGCAAGTTCCTCCGCGCTGAGGCGGACATATCCCTGTTGCGGCACCAGAAGTTCCACAGTTTTGACCACATCAAAGAACGAGACGCCGTAGGCGCTGGCGTTCATAACCACCGCTCCGCCCACGGAACCGGGAATTCCCGCGAGGGGTTCAATTCCGCCGAAACCGCGCTCTGCCGAGCGGCTTATCGCCCGCCAGAGGGAAATCCCCGCGCCCCAGCGCCACAGACCCTCCTCAATCTCCCTTATCTCGCCGAGGTCGTAGGAGGCGCCCACAACCACGCCATCATATCCCTCATCTGCGACCAAAAGATTTGTCCCCCTGCCGATGACGAAAAACGGAACCTCGTTGCACCACAGATACTCAATCACTGCCTCAATCTCATCCCTGTCCATCGGCTGGACCACAATCCGTGCCGGTCCGCCAATGCCGAAAGAGGTCATCTCCGCCAGAGGCTTTTCCCTCTCCACATCGGCAATCTGCGAAAGGTCCGCGCTTATTTTGTCCCAGTCGTATCCCATATCTCTATGCCCTCAACTGACTTAACTGCGATTCAAAGGGTTTTGCGAGAGTGGTCCCCGGCACACTCCCCTCGCCGGAGACAGTATCCCCTGTCCCTGGATGCCCTTCGGATGATGGCGAATCCTCGGAGTCCGCAGGGTGTTCAAATTTTTCCTTCAATCTCTCAAGGAACTTCACACCGACTTTCCAGATGGGACCGGCGCCGATGGTCATCACCAGATCGCCGGGATGAACTATTTTCTCAAGGAATTCGGGGAGTTTTGCGGTATCCGGCTCAAAGAACACATCGCGGTGTCCGTAATCCTTTGCGGCGCGGGCAATCATCTCGCCGGAAACTCCCTCAACGGGGTCCTCGCGGGCGCCGTAAATTTCTGTGACCACCAGCACATCGGAGTTGAGGAACGCCTTGCCGAACTCCTGATAGAACTCCTGAGTCCGCGAATAAAGATGCGGCTGGAAGACGGCGACAATCCTGCGGGAGGGGTAAGCGGTTCTTGCCGCCTCAAGCGTGGCGCGGATTTCCGTGGGATGATGCGCGAAATCGTCAATGACCATAATGTTGCTCACCTCTCCCCTGCGCTGGAATCTGCGGTAAACCCCCTTGAACTTGGCGAGGGCGCGCTTTATGTCCTCAAACTCCACGCCGACCTCAAGCCCCACGGCTATCGCCGCAAGGGTGTTTTTCACATTGTGAAGTCCGAGTAAATTCGTCCTGACCTCGCCCAGCACTTTGTCGTCGGCGATGACCGTGAAGGTGCTTCCGTGCTCGTCAAATTCCACCCGCACCGCGCGGACATCAGCCTGAGTGGAAAGACCATAGGTGATAACCCTGCGCTCAATTTCGGGAAGGACCTCCTGAAGCGGCGGCTCATCAATGCACAGCACCACGGCGCCGTAGAACGGAACCTTGTTCATAAACTCCACAAATGCGCCGCGGAGTTCCTCCATCCTGTCGTCGTAGCACTCAAGATGCTCTTTTTCCATATTGGTGACCACGGCGATGGTGGGCGAAAGGCGCAGGAAGGATTTGTCAAACTCGTCCGCCTCAGCCACAAGGTATTCGCCGGTTCCAAGGCGGACATTGGACCTGAGGTTGACCACGATTCCGCCGACGATGACGGTGGGGTCAAGACCGCCCTCGGTGAGGACCTCGCCCACTAACGAGGTTGTGGTGCTTTTGCCGTGGGTTCCCGCCACGCCGATTCCGTATTTCATCCTCATAAGTTCGGCGAGCATCTCCGCCCGCGGGATAACCGGGATTCCGCGCTCGGCGGCGGCGACAAGTTCGGGGTTATCGCCGTGAATCGCCGAGGAAACCACCACGACATCGGCGTCACCGATATTTTCCGGCGCGTGGTGGTAGTAAATTTTTGCGCCCAACCTCTCCAGCCGCTCGGTGACCTCGGTCCTGCGGATATCGGAACCGGTGACGCGGTATCCCATATTCAAAAGGATTTCGGCGATACCGCTCATACCACTTCCGCCGATTCCGACAAAGTGCAACTGCTTGACTTTTTTGAACATATGACCACTGCGCGGACTCATAACGCACCCTCCTGCGATTATTTTCCCAGACAGCGCAAAATCTCCCGGGCGATGACCGTTGCGGCGTCGGGTTTAGCCAGAGAGAGCATATTTTTTCTCATCTGCGCCAGACGCCGCGGCGCGCCCATAAGTTCCTCAATCGTGGCATACAGCAGCGACGGCGAGAGGTCGTTCTGGTCAATCATCACCGCGGCGCCCCTCTGGACGAACACCCTCGCGTTCTTCCTCTGATGGTCTCCGGCGGCAAAGGGATACGGAATCAAAATCGCCGGAACCCCTGCCACAGCGATTTCCGCCAGAGTCAGCGCGCCGGCACGGCAGATTATCAGGTCGCTGGCGCGGTATGCGGCGGGCATATCGCGCACAAAACCCATAAGCGCCACGGGAAGTTCCATCCGGTCCACGATTTCCGCGAGTGCGGGGTATTCCTTTTCGCCGCACTGCCACATAAGTTGGGCTTTTTCGGGAAGTTCAAACTGGCGCAGCATCTCCAGCACAACTTCGTTTATGGGCGCCGCCCCCTGACTTCCGCCGGTGACAAAGAGCGTGAACCTGTCGGGGTCAAGACCGAACTTTTTGCGCGCCGCCTCCGGAGAAATATCCGCCGCCGAAAATTTCACCGGATTGCCGGTGTATAGCGCATTCTTTTTCCGCCACAGATATTGTCTTGCCTCCTCAAAGCCCAGAAACACCCTTCGGGCGAACAGCGAGGCTAATCTTGTCGCCATTCCGGGGTATGTGTTCTGCTCCTGCCAGAAAAGCGGAACCCTTTTTATGGCAGTGCCGGTTGCCAGCGGCGCGGAGACATACCCGCCGGTGCCAATCCCGCAGTGCGGCGCAAACTTTTTGATTATGCGGACCACCTCGCCGGTGCTGTGCCACAGATTTTTCAAAGAACTCTTGCCCCGCCACGGCTGGGCGGGAATCATCGTTATATCATAACCCCTCTCGGGGACTATTTTTCGTTCCAGACCGCGCTCGGTGCCGAGGAACAGAAACTGTGCCTCCGGGTCGTGCCGGGACAACTCCTCCGCTATGTTGAGCGCCGGTATTATGTGACCTCCCGTTCCACCTCCTGCAATTATGTAGCGCATCGCTCACCCGCCAGTTGGAGAATCTGGTTTTTCTCAAGTTTGCGCGCCGATGCCGATATATTGAGCAAAACCCCCGCCATAAACATATGCACCAGCAACTGCGAGCCGCCGTAACTGATAAACGGCAGGGGGATTCCCGTCGTGGGTATCAGGCGCGTGACCACGCCAAGATTTATCAGCGCGAAAAACATAATCTCCGAGATGATGCCGAACGCCACATACGCCCCGAAGCGGTCGGGGGCACGAAGGACGACCCTCAACCCGCGCCAGACAAGATACGCAAAGACCAGAATAACAAACGCCGTGCCTAAAAATCCCAACTCCTCGCCTATCACTGCGAAGATGAAGTCCGTGTGAGCCTCGGGGAGATAAAAGATTTTCTGCTTGCCCTGTCCCAAGCCGAGCCCGAAAAATCCGCCGCTTCCGATGGCAATCAGAGACTGGAGCGCCTGATATCCATCGCCCAAGGGGTCGCTTGTGGAGAAGAACGACTTGAGCCTCATATAGGCGTGGGTTGAGGTCAGCATAAGGATTGTGAGGACAATTCCCGCGGGGATGCCGCCATAAACAAAATACCTCATCGGCACACCGGCGAATATCAGCATTGAGGAGACGACCATCAAAAGCCCCATAACCATACCGAAGTTCGGCTGGAGAAGTATGGCGACCAGAACGACGGCGACCGGACCGATTATGGGGAGT
>JAMOPH010000060.1 GCA_027064665.1 bacterium
CGACCCGCTGTTTATGGGTTTGATGGGGCATCCGGTCTATGATGCCTTCAGCGTGCTTGGGCTGGGCAAAATTCAGGTTGTTGAGGGCGCCTCGCCGATAGATTTCGGCGCCGGCGCTATGGGCGGCGCGGTCAACCTGTCCACAAAGAGGCTCCGCCGCCAGGGGATACTCCCCACCATCAGCGGGCAGTTCGGCGAATATGGACTTCTCAACACTGGCGCCGGGATTCAGGGCAAAACCGGCAAATTTGACTGGGGCGCAGACTACCACTCCCAGCACACCGACGGCTACCGCGACGACGCCAACGATGCCTTCTGGTCCCAGAGGTTCGGCGGGCATCTGGGATTTTCCTCCCGCAGGGATGATGTGCTTTTCTCCGGGCATTACGACTGGTTCTGCGTCTACAATCCCGGCACCGAGGACTCGCCGGCGGATTCCAACTGGTATCGCATAAGGCGGTGGCACGCCCATTTCCACTGGCGGCACGATTTCGGGGCGCTGTCGGCTCAAATCGGCGCATTCCACCACGCCGGACGCCACACGATTTACGACGGATTCCGCAGTGATGACCTCTCCTGGGGCGTGAGGGCGCTGGTAAAGTATGAGTTCAACTCCGGTGAGATGGGCGCAAAACTTATGGCTGTCCAGATGGGCGGCGATGCCGAAAACATCAATTTCGGCAGGGATTTCGGACGCCACTGGGCGACAGAATACCATTCGGCGCTGTGGGCGAGAAAATCTGTGGGGAAATTCTACGCCAAATTAGGCGCCGGAATTTTCGGCAGAGAGGGCTATCACACGCATTTTGCCCCCGAGATTCTTTTGGGATACAACATCACCGGCGGGGAAAAGGTTTTCGCCAAGGTCGCCAACGGCTTCAGGTTCCCCTCGCTGAGGGAACTGGCGGTTTTCCCGTGGTCAAACCCCGACCTTGAGCCGGAAAACTCCTGGACAGGTCTGGTGGGTGTCGCCTCCGACCGTGGCATTCTGTCGGGGAAAGTTGAATTCTGGCACACATACGCAGAAAACCTGATTATCAACGGATATCCGGGGCATCCCTACGAGAACAGTGGCGTCTTCAACCGCAATGGAATCACTGCAGAGATTTCCCTCAAACCGACCGACAGTCTCAAAATTCAGACCGGGCTGGCGTATCAGGACCTGAAGGAACGGAAATCAATCTCCCCCGGGGTTCACTGGACCGGCGAGATTGCCTATGGCTTTAAGGTTGGCGTGCCGGTTCATCTGAGTTTTTTCTGGGAGGGCGCAAAAGATTTGTATGCCTCCGACGACGAATCGGACAAACTGCCGGACTATCTGGTGGGCAATCTGCACGCCGAAATCGCCCCTGTGCCAGGGCTGGAGTTCGTAAAACTGACCCTTGCGGTGGACAATTTCACGGATGCTAAGTATTACACCCAGAAGGGCTATCCTATGCCGCCGAGAACGGTTTGGGGTGGGATAAAAATTTCGCCCGAGTTGTGGAAAAATCGGTGAGGGAGAAGGTCAAAAAGTTTTTTGAGGATTCCGTGGATATCTGGGCGGAGCGCGATGTCGCCTGCCGGCGCAGGTTCGTCCTGGAGCACCTTGAGGAGTGGCTTTTTGCACCGGATGAGTTGCTTTTGGACCTCGGCTGCGGAACGGGAATCGCCTCCTCCGCGCTGGCTGAAAGCGGATATCCTCCCCGAAAACTTATTCTGGTTGATATCGCCGCCGGGATGCTTCGCACCGCCCGGAAGAAACTGCCCGATGCGAACTTTGTGGAATCTGCGGCGGAATCCCTGCCGATAAGAACCGAAAGCGTGGGGCGTGTGCTGATATTTGACGCCTTCCCTCATATGGACGCAGAAAGAACAATCTCCGAAATTCGGCGGGTTCTTCGTCCCGGGGGCGAGGTGATTGTCCTCCACGACAACTGCCATTACCGCCTCAACCGGATACATTCCGCCGTGGGCGAGCCCGTGGCAGAGCACACTCTCCCGCCCGTTGGGGAACTTTCCCGGCGGTTTGCCGCCGCAGGGTTTGAGGTGATAAAATCCCTTGAAATTCCCAGATTTGCCTATTTTTTAAGGGCAAGGAAGGTTTGAAGATGACGAACAAATACAAAAATTTGTCCTATTTTGCGGTGTTGCTGGCGCTTTCGGTGGTTCTGCCGTATATAGTTCACATTGCCCTGCCGCAGGGCGGGAAAGTTCTTTTGCCTATGCACATCCCGGTGCAACTTGCCGGGTTTTTGATATCGCCCCTCGCCGGGCTTCTGATGGGCATTATGGCGCCGGCGCTGAACTTTCTAATAAGCGGTATGCCGCCGTTCCCTCTGGTGATCCCGATGACATTTGAACTTGCCGCAATGGGGTTTATTTGCGGCATTTTCGGAAAAAAGATGAATCCCCTCTGGGCTCTGCTGATAGCAATTGTGGTGTCAAAACTGTTTCTGGCGCTGGGATGGTGGCTCCTGACGGTGATAGGGGTCAAAATCCCTATCTACAAAAGTGCAATCCTGATTGCCTCGTTTATGACGATGTCCACGGGCTTTCCGGGGATTGCCCTGCAGATTCTTCTGGTGCCATCACTGGTGCTGATTTTGAGGGGAGTTGGCAGAAAACAGGGGCAGAGCAATCCCCCAGAGAAAAATAAATCCTGACACAATCCCCGTGAATTACAAAACCGGGGAGTCCCATTGAGGAACTCCCCGATTCCCCCTCCGGCGGCTGCCCGTTCAACTCCCAACAGTCTCTCCTCTGTGGTCAACAACTGTGGGAACCATTTGCCCGCGCCCTGTCAAATTTGGTTATGCCCCTGCGGTCGGGGAATTACCTGATTAGCACGACGTGGGTGACTTTCTGGAATTTGGGGTGAACAATCCGACACAGATAATTGCCCGACGGCACGGGATTGCCGGCGTCATCGGTGCCGTCCCAGACCACAGAATAATAGCCCGGTTCGGTTGCCCTGTTCCACAGCGTTCTGATATGACGACCGGAGACATCGGTGATCTCAACGGTGACGAAATCGCCCTCGCCGGCGGGAATTCCGAACTTTATCGTAGCCGAGGTGTTGAATGGGTTAGGTATTGCGTTGGAGAGGAAGAACTTGTCCGGCACAAGATTTTCGTTTGCCGCCACAGGCGAGGTCACAGCGTAGACGAAAAGTTCCATATCCACGGGTTTCTGGACATCTTGGAGGACATATTCGTTGGTGGTGCGAAGGTCAATTTCGGTTTCGCCCGAAATTTTGAGTTTGACAGCATAATCCGGCGGCACAGTGGACAGGTCCCAGAACAGGCGGAAATCCTTGCCACGCATCTCAACCGGGTCAAGTCTGACCTGCCAGACATATACATCCTGCCGGGTGTTGTAGAAATACCCCGCCAGTTTTTCGCCGTCCTTGAGGTAATACAGGTGCATTCTGCCCTGCTGGTCAGGAGGATCCATTTCTCTGGCGGGCTCAAAGAACCTCTTTTCGCCCACAGAGGAAAATCCCGCCTGATTGTAGTAGTCCACGACATCGCCGCTCTGACAGGAAAGTCTTACGAACCACTCTGTTCCGCCTCTTGCCGCCCGCAAAAGCGTCCTTCCACTCTCGGTATACATAATCAGATGCAGACTGTCGGTACAGGAGGGGTCCACCATAATCCAGAAACCTTCCCATTCGTAAATATACTGGTGGCTACTACTACCCGAAATATCAAGGGGTTTATAATGCCAGGATGCCCCTTCTTTTCTCCATACCCAAATTGGGTTTTGAATCCAATGATGTGCTACTGCCTGTGAGATATCAACCGTGCTACTACTGTCAATATTTCTGACCCTCCATTTGGTAACATCAACTTTTATAGTATCGTCAGTTGGGTCA
>JAMOPH010000061.1 GCA_027064665.1 bacterium
CGGGTTGGATTCGGCGGACAGTCCGCCCCAGTCAATCACTGTTGAGTTTCCGCCGGCGCCTGCCGGGATTGGCGCCCCCGGCAGAAAAAACTCATCCGACTGGAACGGCGCAGACCACAGCAATCCCGCCATCACAACCAGCGCCGCCGCAATTTTGTATTTGATTCTCATATTTCCAATTTTAATGCCCGCAGAGGGGAAAATCAAGGGTTATGTGACAAGTGCCACGATGTAATACGCTGCCGCCGAGAGCACCCACGCCACCGACAGCGACAGCGCCACCGACACAAAAGCCCATTTGACCGAGCCAGTTTCCGCCTTGATCGTGGCAAGTGTCGGCAGGCAGGGGGTGTAGAGCATCGCAAAAATCAGAAATGCCCATCCCACCGGCGGCGGGAATTTTTTCGCCAGTTCGTCGGCTAAATTTTCCTCATCGGCGCCGTAGAGAACATTGAGCGTGGACACGATGATTTCCTTGGCGATGAAACCGAACGACAGCGCCACGATTCCTTTCCACTCAAAGTGCTGCGGCGCAAACACCGGCTGGAGAAATTTCCCGATTTTGCCGGCGAGGCTCTGTTCCGAGGCGTATTCCACGCCGAAGGGCAGACTGCCAAGCATCCACATCAGGATGGCGCCCAGAAGGATTACGGTTCCCGCCTTGCGGACAAAAGCGCCGGTGTGGATTGCGGCGTGTTTGAGCACCACTCTCCACGCCGGGATGTGATATTTGGGCAGTTCCATCACAAACGGCGGCGTGAGCCCGCCCATAAAAAGTTTTTTTATCACAGTCGCCATAAGCACCGCCACGGCAATCCCTAAAAAATACATCCCGAACACCACTATCGTTGGATTTTTGGGGAACAGAATTCCGGCAAAAAGAATCAGCACCGGCAGGCGTGCGGAGCAGGGGATGAACGGGATTATAAGCATTGTCGCCAGCCTGTCCCGGGGGTCCCGCAGGGCACGGGTGGAGATTATCGCCGGCACAGAACAGCCGAATCCCAAAAGCATCGGGATAAAACTTCGCCCGTGAAGCCCGAACTTGTGCATAATTTTGTCCATCAGAAACGCCGCCCGGGCGACATATCCGGAATCCTCAATCAGCGCAATCAGAAGGAACAGGATGAAAATGTTGGGCAGAAACACTAACACTCCGCCCACACCGCCGATTATGCCGTCGGAGACCAGCGAGGCAAAAAGCGGCGAGTGGAAGTGGGAGATGATAAATTCCCGGGAGACATCCCCCAGCCATCCGAAAAATTCGTCAATGTAATCTGCGAAAAAACCGCCGATGGTAAATGTCAGATAGAACATCAGAAACATAACTGCGGCGAATATGGGGAAACCGAGCCATTTGTTGAGGACGATGTTGTCAATTTTGTCGCCGATTTGGGCAAATTTTTTCCTTTTAGAAATTTTGACGGTTTCCCCAAACAGCCCGGCAGCCCAGGCAAACCGTGCCTGGGCTAAAATTGAGTGGATGTCATCCTGATACAATCGCTCAAGTTCCAGCCGCTTTTGATGGATGAATTCTTTGATTTTTTCGCCCTCCGGGGAGACGGAGATTATCTGGGCGGATATTTCGGGGTCTTCCTCAATGAGTTTTGTGGCGACATACTTGCGGATATGACATCCTGCGAAAAGTTCGGAGTTGTTGTTGAATATCTTTATCCTTTCGCTGACCTGCTGGATGGCGTCCTCAATATCGGCGGGATATATGAGGGGTTTTGGATGGATTTGGTTTTCCGCCACCCGGACGATTTCCCGCAGAAGGTTGTCAATGCCATAATTTTTTGTGGCGATTGTGGGGATCACCGGCACACCCAAAAGCGAGGAAAGTTTTTCCACATCAATTTCGTATCCGCTTTCTGCGGCGAGGTCAAACATATTCAGCGCCACCACCATCGGATGGCCGATATCCACCAACTGCGCCACAAGATACAGGTTTCTCTCCAGATGGGAGGCGTCCACGACGACCAGAACCACATCGGGGTATTCATACAGCAGGAAATCCCTTGCGACCTTTTCCTCGGGCGAGAAGGCAGAAAGGGAGTATGTCCCCGGGAGGTCAACGAATTTGAGGATGTAGTCTCCATATTTTCTTTCGCCCTCAACCCGTTCAACGGTGACGCCGGACCAGTTGCCCACTTTCTGGGCAGAGCCGGTTATGAGATTGAAGAGAGTGGTCTTGCCCGAGTTAGGATTTCCCGCCACCGCCACTGTTATTTTCTTTTTTTCTTTCATCGCAGAACTGATGCCAGAGTTTTAAAATTTCGGGTTTGCACGCGAAAAATTCCGACAGCGCCTGAATTTTTTTGCGGGTGAACTCGTTGATTGAGTGTTCCATACCGCAGGCTTGAGCGAGAGCCTTTTTGGGGTCCACTCCAAGCACTCTGACAAGAAAATCCAGAAGTGTTTTGTGGCGCTCATAGACACATCGGGCGATTTCCTCGCCCTTTGGGGTCAAACTTATATATCCGTAGTTCTGGTGTTCCACAAGACCGAGTCTTTCCAGTTTCTTTATAGCGGAGTTCACCGTGGGCGGTCTGACCATCAGGATTTCTGCCAGATCCTTGACCCGTGCGACCTTTTTCTCCTGCTGAACTACCAAAATTGCCTCAAGATAATCTTCCAGTTTTGACGATAGTTCCCCCATTTTGTAATACCTTATTTTTTTAGCCTAATCTAAAAATATTCTTGGTTTGAAATTGTCAACAGTTTTTTATTGCGATTCTCGTTTTTTTTCTTTGGATTTGAAAATTTCGGAAATTCCCATTTCGGCAGAATTTTGGCGAATATCAAAAAATTTTCCAAAAAAGACTTGACAGGTTAAATCGCAGTCTTATTATGACTGTGTGGTCAGTTTCTTAATTATCGGTCAGACAGGGGGAACAATGTCCACAAAAGAAAGGAGAGAGAGGGAAAAAAGGCAGAGGAGGGAATCAATCCTGCGGGCAGCGTTGGAGGTAATAAGAGAGGAAGGATACTCCGGGCTGTCTATAGACAAGGTGGCAGAGAAAGCCGAACTGTCCAAGGGTGCGATTTACCTGTATTTTGAGAGCAAAGAGAACCTGATTATTGAGGTTTTCTGGATGCTGATGGGGGAATTGCTGGAAAGGATAAAAGCGGTTATTCAGCAGGTTCCTCAGGGCGATGTGGAAAAAGGTGTCAAATCTCTCATAAAGGTTATTGTGGATTTCTATTGCTCTCAACAGAAGTTCTTTGTCTTTATGCACCACACTGTGAGTGCTGCGTCAGATGAAACCTTGAAAGGTATTAACAAAACCGCTGTGGAATATAACAGGAAAGTCAATGAGACCATTATTAATTTTTTCAAATACCTCGGTTGCGAAAAAGAATTTAGATATCCACCTGTTGAGACAAGTTATGCTATGAGAGGAATAGTGATTCAGTTTTTAACAGCCAAATTTTTCGGCGGATACGAAAAAGAGATAGATGTTGATATGTTAACCGACATTTTCCTAAGAGGTGCCTTGAAATGAGAGGAAAAGTTGCAAAAATAATAACGGGGATTATTCTGCTTTCGCTGGCGTGGGGGCAGGAGAAAGTCCTGACGCTGGAGGAGTGTATAAGGCTTGCGGCGACCCAGAACCCGCAGGTTCTTGCGGCACAGGAGGAATACAAAGCCGCAAAGTCAAAACGCTATCAGGCGGCTGCCGCACTTCTGCCCTCGGCAAAACTGCAGGGGACATACACCCGCCTTGATGAGGCTCCATACACCGTGATGAACCCGGAAAATATGCCGTTCCTGCCGCCGGGCACTCCGCCTATGAAAATTGAGATGGGCAAAGATGAAATGGATAAAATTGAACTCCAGATTGTTG
>JAMOPH010000062.1 GCA_027064665.1 bacterium
CGGGCGCCCCTGTTTCCGCATTGATGGGTTGAGGGTTCGCCTGAATCTTCTGGGGCTTCCGGCGGTGTATTCGGCGCTGGCGGCGTTCGCTGTCGGAACCGAACTGGGAATTCCACCGAAAATCTGCGCCGAGGCGCTTGAGTCGGTTCTTCCCGCCCCTCACAGGATGGAAATTCTTACTCTCGGCGGCGTAAAAGTTCTGGATGACTCCTACAACTCCAGTCCGGCGGCGCTGACCGAAAGTCTCAACACTATGGAACTTATAGACTCCGGGCGAAAGGTGGTGGTTTTGGGGGATATGCTGGAGTTGGGCGATTTTGCCGAGCGTTATCATCGTGAGGCGGGTCGGGAGATTGCCCGCCGGAACATTGATGTGGCGCTTCTTTTCGGCGAGTTGATGGGATACGCCGCCGAGGAACTTTCGTCTGCGAACTTCGGCGGGAAATTTTTGCACACCACCGACTTTGATGAGGGTGTCCGGTTTCTACGGGAGAACATCGTCCCCGGCGATTTGGTGCTTGTCAAGGGCTCCCACGGGCTGGAGATGATAAAATTTGTGGAGATGATGAAAAAATGGCTGTCAGGAGAAAAATAATAGTGTTTCTGGTTATTTTGGCGGCGATTATTAGCATATATGCGCAGGGGTTGGCGATTACTATCGTTATGGAGAAACTATCGCAGAATGTAGATGAGAGATTTTTTGCCGGCAGATTCTACTGGAAGCCGCAACTTCCGGCGCTTTATCGCCCGGCAAAGGCGGGATTTGTTCACGGATGCGGCAAAAGAATAACTTATTCTCCGCCGTTTAGCCCTATATATGGGGGTGAGTGATGTTGTATTATTTGTTAAAACCATACTGGCATAAATTTATTCTGTTTAATCTGTTTAGATATATAACATTCCGGATGGTTATGGGGGCGACCACCGGCTTTGTGGTGTCGTGGTTAGTTACGAAATGGTTGATAAAATATCTAAAGAGGCATCATTATGAGAGTCAGATAAGAGAGGATGTTCCAGAACGCCATCTATCTAAAAAAGGCACTCCCACTATGGGGGGAATTGCAATAGTGATTGGAATACTTGCTGGCACACTAATATGGGCAAGGCTGGGTAGTCCTTATGTTATTCTGGCAATTTTCACTCTTATTTTAACTGCGATAGTTGGATTTATTGATGACTATCTCAAAGATATTCGTAAAAAGCCCAAGGGTTTGCTGGCAAAATATAAATTATATGGTCAGTTCGCTGTTGGACTTGTGGTCAGTTTGATGATATATATCTATCCGCCTTTGACTGATTTGCGCAGTGCAACGGAATTGCCATTTATAAAGAATTTCTACCTTGAGATGGGGGTGGGATATATTCTATTTTCCACGCTGGTTGTGGTGGGCACCTCAAATGCCGTCAACCTCTCCGATGGTCTTGATGGTCTTGCCGCCGGGCTGGTGGGTATTCTTGCGGCGACATTCACCGTGGTGGCGTATGTCTCCGGCAGAGTGGATTTCACCGGATACCTCAACATCACCTTTCTCCCCGGCAGTGGGGAACTTTCTATATTCTGCGCCTCTATGTCGGGGGCGATTTTAGGATTTTTGTGGTATAATACATATCCGGCGGAGATTTTTATGGGTGATACCGGTGCGCTTTCGCTCGGCGCATCAATCGGTGCAATATCTATTATGCTCAAAAAGGAATTTCTGCTGTTAATCGCCGGTGGAATGTTTGTTATAGAAACCTTATCTGTAATAATTCAGGTTCTGTATTTCAAATATACTGGCGGAAAACGGATATTTAAGATGTCTCCGCTTCATCATCATTATGAACTTTCTGGTATGCACGAGGCAAAAATTGTGGTCAGGTTTTGGATTTTAGGGATAATTTTTGCCCTGCTTGGGCTTGCATCGTTCAAAGTGAGATAACTATGGTGAAAAAGAGGAAAATATCAATAGTAGGGCTTGCCCGAAGCGGCATTGCGGCGGCAGAACTTGCCCTGTCGGATGGATTTGAGGTCTTCCTGTCCGATTCGGCAGAAAATTCGCAGACGGTTGAGGCGTGCCGGAAACTTTCCGCAAAGGGCGCCTCATACGAATTGGGCGGACACACAGACAGGGTTCTGGACGCGGACATCATCGTCGTCAGTCCCGGCGTGCCGCTGGATATTCCCATAATAGAAAAAGCCCGCCGGGCGGGAATCCCCGTAATCTCGGAGATTGAGTTCGCCTACAGGCATTCGCAGGGGAAAATAATTGCGGTCACCGGCTCCAACGGCAAAAGCACCACCGCCACGCTTATCGCCAGAATTTTCTCCGACGCCGGATTCCACACGATTCTGGCGGGGAATATCGGGATGCCCTATTCTGCCGTGGTCACCCGCACCACGCCGGAGACAATCACCGTGCTGGAACTTTCCAGTTTCCAACTTGAGGCGCTGGAGACCTTCCGCCCCGATGTCGCAGTCCTTTTGAATCTGTCGCCGGACCATCTGGATAGATACCCCACCGCCGAAGACTACTACGAGGCTAAATTCCGCATTTTTGACCGCCAGCGGGAAGGCGATTATGCCGTGCTGTTCGCCGACCAGCCCGAGGTTGAATCGCTCGCCGGAAAAATAAACTCGCAGGTGCTGTGGTTCTCCGCGGTTGGGGAGAGAACCCCGGGCGCTTTAGTCCGTGAGGGAAAAGTCTTCCGCAATCAGGAACCCATTATCCCCGCGGAAAAAATTGGAATTCCCGGTCCGCACAATCTCGCCAATGCCCTTGCAGCGACGGCGGCGACTATTCCCTTTGATATCCCCGCCGATTCTCTTGCCGCCTCGCTTTCCCACTTTTCCGGAATTGAACACCGGCTGGAGAGGTTCCACGAGGAGAACGGAATACTTTTCGTCAACGATTCCAAGTCAACCAATCCTGAATCGTTGAAGTATGCGCTCCTCTCCTTTGACAGACCGATAGTTCTGATAGCGGGCGGCTACGACAAGGGCGCAGATTTCTCGGAGTTGAAACCGATTGTGGCGAAAAGGGTCAGGGCGGCGGTGTTCACAGGCGCAACCGGGCAGAAAATGGCAGAACAACTCTGCGGCGGTGTCCTGTGGTGCTCGGTGGTGCCGGATTTTGACGAGGCGGTGAAAAAGGCAATCGCTCTGGCTACCCCCGGCGATGTGGTTCTCCTATCCCCGGGGTGCGCCAGTTTTGACAGATTCAAAAATTTTGAGGAAAGAGGCAGGCATTTCAAAAAAATCGTGCTCAAAATTCTTGCGGACAGGAAAAATGAGGGAGTTTGACAGGCACATACTCTGGTCGGTGGTGATTCTGGTCCTCATCGGCACCGTGATGATATTCAGCGCCACCTCGGCGACAAGCAAGGGGAGATTCGGCGATTCGGCGTTTTTCCTCAAAAGGCAGATTATCCGGGTGATAATCGGTTTTGGCGCAATGTATCTTGGGATGAGGATTGACTACCATCTGTGGCAGAGGTATGCGTTCTGGATGCTTGTGGCGGTCTCCGGGCTTCTGGTTCTTCCCCTGATACCGCAACTGGCGGGAATCGGCGCGGTTAAAGGAGCAAATCGCTGGGTGCGGATTTTCGGCTCAAGCACCCTTCAGCCCTCAGAACTCGCCAAGTTTGCGCTCATAGTGTTCGTCGCCGAGGAGTGTTCCCGCAGGCGTCAGGTCCTGTCCAATTTCCGCCACGGAATACTCCCCATAATCGGTCCGGTCGCCGTCGTTCTGGTCGCCATACTTCTCCAGCCGAACTTCGGTATGGTTATGGGGCTTTTGATGGTCGTCTCCTCAATGCTGATATTCGCCGGTGTGCCGATGAGATATTTCGTCTACGGTG
>JAMOPH010000063.1 GCA_027064665.1 bacterium
CAAAGCCGAGAAAAATTATCACCCCGACAAAAACCGCAATTTTTCGCAGGCGCCTCTGGAGTGCAATGCGGCGCAGTTGCTGCCGTTCCTTGTCTATATGCCGCGGTATGTTGTGAACCGGGGACATCTTGCGCCTTTCAATCAAAGTTCCACCTGTATCTTGGCGACCACGCCGGAGACACATTGTCTCCAAGCGAGTTGGTTATTCTGCGCAGTTGCGTGCCGTCCCAGAGCATCTCGTAGAGTTGATATTTCCCCAGCCGGTCGGAGCAGAAAATTATGTGATAGCCATCGGGTGCCCAGTCGGGATGCTCGTTGTTTCCGATTGAGGTCAGGTATGTCAGGTTTTCGCCGGTGGGTTCTATCGTGGCGATGTCAAACTGCCCGCGCTTGCGCGAGGCGAAAACTATCAAATCCCCGCGCGGAGACCACGACGGTTGGTCGTTGAAATCGCCCTCAAAGGTCAGCCGGCGAAGATTCCCGCCCTCATCGTCCATTATGTATATCTGCGGAGTGCCGGACCGGTCGGAGCAGAACGCTATGTTGCGCCCGTTGGGGGACCAGGTCGGAGAGGTGTCTATCGCATCCGAAAATGTCAGCCGGTTTATGGTCTTTGTGCGGACATCCATAACATATATCTCGGAGTTGCCGTCCTTGGTGGAGACGAACGCTATTTTTCGCCCATCCGGGGACCACGCCGCCGCAAGATTCAGCCCCGGATAATCCACTAACAACTTCCTGTCGTTTTTCAGAATATCGTATGTGTAGATGTTCGCATTCCCGCCGGCGTAGGATGTGAACGATATCAGAAATCCGTCGGGGGACCAGTCGGGCGTAAAAGTCATAGAGTTGTCGTATGTGATTCTGCGGACGGAGTAGCCATCGTAATCGCAGATGTAGAGTTCCTTGTATCCTCCGCGGTTGGATATGAAAGCGATGAGGGTTTGAGCAATTCCCTCCTCGCCGGTGAGCGCCTTGACCACATCGTCCGAGATTGCGTGGGCAATTCTGCGCACCTGCGTCTTTGACGCCTCAAGTTTCCGGCGATACATCCTTTTCCCCGCGCTAACCGAATACAGTCGCGCATCAACCTTTATGTCCGTGCCCGAAATTTTGAACGAGCCATACACTATCGCCTGTATCCCCAACTCCATCCACTGGAACGGATTTATCTCGTCCTCCTCTTTGAATTTTTGAGGGTAGAACTGGCTGTCCACCACTGTGAAAAACGGCGAGAACGCCAGGTCAGCCGCAATCACCTCCGACAGCGTTGCGCCCAGCCCCAGATCATCGGGCGAGGGGTTCTCCTCCCGCGGGACGAACGGCACCACCGCAATTCTGATTTTCTCCTGTCCTCCACTGCGTATGGAAAGCCAGACATCCTGCGCCCACGCAGACGCAAAAATAATCAACACGCAACCCACTATGCCATAACGAGTTATTTGCATAACATTAAGCACCACATTAGTTCTCACAATAAACTATATTGCTAATTGCAGGGTTTTGCAAGGGAAATTTGTCGGAAAGTATCCCCGATTCACAAAAATCTTTTGACCGCCAGCCGACTTCCCAGCACACCCAGCGCGATTCCGAGCAAAACTATGCCGTAGTAAAGGGCATCCGGGGGCATCTGCATCGCCGGGATTATTTTCTTCATTCCGGTCAGGGCGAGATACAGCACCACCGACGCCAGCCCGCCGGCAAGCGCCCCGTTGAGCGAGCCCTCTATCATAAAAGGCAGATGAATGAACGAGTCCGTGGCGCCCACCAATTTCATTATCTCTATTGATTCTTTGCGGCTGTATATCGCAAGTTTTAGGGTGTTAACGATTATTATTATCGCCCCGAAAAACAATATAACCGCCCAGATTGCAGACAGAATTAGAAAAATTTTGAGGGCATTGGAGAGTTTGCGCGCAACTTTGCCCGGAGCGGAAATCTGTGTTATGAATTTGTGCCCGCGGTATTTGTCCACAATACTTTTCACCGTCTGGTCAAGTTTTGTGCCGGGCTCAAGTTTGACCAGAATTGACGGCGGAAAAGGGTTCTCCTCAAGCCCGACGAGGTATTTCTGCCCGAACCTATCGGTAAAGCGCTTCATAGCATCTGCCTTGGTTATAAACTCCACCTCGCGGACGCCCTCAATTTTAGATATCTCATCCATAAGCGAGGACACCTGCACTTTTGTGATGTTGTCCTTGAGGAACAGTTCCACGGCGATTTTCTCCTGCACGCCGGCGAGCACCGAGTGAAGGTTGAGGGTTATGGTGATGAAAAAACCCAGCACGAAAAGCGCCCCGGCGATAGTGATTATGGACAGCATCGCCACGAACCGATGCCGCCAGAACGACTTTACCGCCTCCTGTGTTGCGAACCACAATGCGCCCATTTTATCCACCGGTTTCTCCCTCAAATAAACTCCCCCGCAGTCAACTTCACAAGGGGAAATTGACAAGGACACGGGGGAACGCCTTTGGTACACAGGGGAAAACGCCGGGTACATATGTACTCGCCACGAGTACACAGGGGAAAATTCCTGGTGCATAGGGGAAATGTTCGGGTACATAGGGGAAATCTTCCGGTACATATGTACTCGCCGAAAGTACACAGGGGAAATGTCCTGGTACGCGGGGGAAATTGTCGGGTGCACTGGGGATTGTTCCGGGTACACAGGGGAAATTGAGGAAGGCAGACAAAATGGGTGATCTCCCTTCACCCGGTTCGCCGAAAGGCGAACCGTTCTCCCACGAAGAAAAAGGGAATGATATGGTTATCCTTGGAGGTGAAAAAACTTGTTCGGTTCTGCCGCCTCACAGGGCTTCAATTTTCCACATCAGTTCGGCGGTGAATTTCTCGCCGGGATTGAGGTAGAATTTGAATATGTGCACCACCGCCGTCTCCTGATAGACCCGCTCAAAGCCCCCCTCGGAGTTTGAGACGGTCTCAATGGGGAAAAGCCACACCAGATCGCTGTGCCCCCGGAAACTGACACGGAATTTGCGGGATTCATCAACCAACTCGTAGCCGTCAACATCGGCGAAGACCATCCTGTCGCCGGGATGAACGATGTTGAGGGTCTCGTGGGGGAACTTGAAATATCTGTTCGGGTCGTCCCGGGAAAGCAGCGAGAAGTTGGTATCCACGGCGAACATAAACTCCCGCCATTCGCTCTGGTTCTCAATCTCGTATTCCACAAACAGGTGATTCCCCGGACCGGCAAGGCGGATTTTTTTGGTGACGGCGATGGGGAAAATTCTGCCCTCGTGATAGAGCGCTCCCTCTCTGCGCAGTGTGACCGATGCCTCGCCACGCACCGACCGGCGGCTCACAAGTTCGTAGGGCTGTGTGGTGAAATCGCCCAATTCGGTGTAGTTGCCCGTGGCGAAACTGTCCTCGTCAACGAAGGTGAACAGAAAATGCTCCTGCGCAAATCGGCGGGGATGCCAGTCATAGTGCAGGAGTTTCTCCAGTCCTTTTTCTTTGGCGACAATTCTGTCGTGGATTGAGGCGTGGTCGTCGGCGGATTGTTCGCTGTGTTGCGCCTCCCAGAGAAGTTTGTGATAGCCCTCCCTGTGTCGTGCCAGCGTGTTGACCAGATTGACCTTTGCTGGGAAAAATGATATTTCCTCAATTGCGCCGCCCCGTGATGGCGCAATCCAGAGGGACACCTCACGGTTGCCGAGGCGAATCTCATCGTTGCCGTCGGCGTCAACATCGGTGATTGTTATCGGGCGAGTGGGGGCTTCCGCCTCCATAGTCGCTTCCGCATCAATC
>JAMOPH010000064.1 GCA_027064665.1 bacterium
TTTTGTGGATGACCCGAATTTTCCGGCGGGGGACACGCTTTTTACCGACCCGGACCAGTTTTCTGATTTTATGGCGGACCTCAACGGTGCCGAGGGCGGATTTGAGGCGCCGATTGACGCATCGTATGAGGCGATAAACCGCTACCGCAACAACTGGTCCGACACCTGCAAACATGTTCTGATAGTTCTGACCGACGAGACCGAGGAGGAAAGCGAGGACCACAACCTTTCGGAACTGATAAGTTTTGCGCAGTCGGAGAGCGTGGCGATATATCTGGTTAGTCCGTCGGAGCACCCGATGGAGCCGGCGTGCAGCACCACCGGTGGGCAGTGGTTTGATATTGAGAGCACAAGCCTTGATGAGGTCCTTGATGCCGTGGCGGACGATATCGCCGAGTTCACTGCCATCACAATCGTTCTGGACAACACCGCAGGATACGACCTTGACGATGTCCAGGTGCAGATTCATCCGCTTTCGTGCATAAGTCTTGATTCCCCCGGCGATTCCATCCAGCATACAGGACCTCTGCCCGCCGGCGGTTCCGACACGATAACCTGGCAGATAACCGAGGTCCCCAACTGCCACGGCTGTGAGGATTGCTTCTGGATTACAGTCACCGCGGACACGATGACGGATTCTTTGGAGGGGTGTCTTTTTGTGGAAAACTGCGACTGTCCCGGAATCAATGCCAATGTGATTCAGCCGCGCCACTGCGGAAGATACTCCGCCTGCGACCAGGTTGTGTTCCAGTTTGAGGGATGTTTCCCGGTGGACCCGAACTCAATCGTGGTCTATATGGATGGGGAATATATCCACTATCCCGACCCGCATCTTTCGTTCAATCCGTCGGACCAGACACTGACATATACTGCCGATCCGCCTTTCCCCGACGGAGCGACAATAGAGTTTTACATATCCGACGCCACGGATATAACTGGATGTCAACTTCGCTACAGCCAGCACTGTTCGGTGATAATAGACAAATCTCCGCCGCAGTTTGACGAGGGACCGGAGTGGTTGCCGGCGTGCGGTTCCACCATAAACGATAGCACGGTGATTCATTTTTCCGCCTGCGTTCACGATGCTGGCGTTGGGATGACGCCGTTTGATTCCGATGATTCGCTGACGGATGAGTCGGCGCTGGCGTCAATTTTCAATTCAATCTATCTGACGATAAACGGTGGACTTTTGCCGTCGGGTGGAGTTCCGGGGCTCGGATTCAGTTGGACGCAGATGTCGGCGCATCTTTCGCTGGGATTTCCACCCTCGTGTGTGTGCGACACTCTTATAGATTCTACCGTCACACTTTACGATGGTTTCCCGTTTACAAATTTCCATATAACGAGGATAAACTGTGGAGTTACCGCAATATCGCCCTGTTCGGAGTCGGATTGTCCCGCCTGCAGCGACTGCGACTGGCAGGTGCAGTTTGATGTTCCTGCGGGGGATATTCGTTCTCTGGTGGGCGACCCCGTGGAACTTGAACTCTGCTTCCATTTTCAGGACCTTCTGCGAGAGCAGGACTGCGGACCCAACGACACCGCGGTCTGCTGCACATATTATTTTGAGGAATCGTGCGACACTCTGACGGGGCTTTCCTTGACCTCGCCGGCGAACGGCTTTTCTGCGGACTGCAGTCTGGATGTGAATCTGCAGTGGTCAGAGCCAACTGGTTCTACACCAATATATTACGATGTTTACTTAAACGATTCTCTCATAGCAGATGACATAACCACTGACAGTTTCGGCATTGGGGAGATATCAAACTTTTCCGACACGGTGATGAATTTCTCGTGGTATGTGATAGCCCGGAATCCGTGCGATACCGACACGAGCACCGTGTGGCATTTTCAGATTGAGCCGTGTTGCAAGCCGGCGGTCGCCGAGGTGGGATGTCCTGCGCCGAACTGTTTCAGTTTCTCCTCGTGCGAGGACCAGCCCGTTTATTTTGCGATTTACGACACCACAGGGCAGACAATAAACCATTCGCAGACATACTTCACGATTCTGGTGTTCCACGAGGGCGGGGGAGTTGACACTTTCCGGGTAACCGGCACGGATTCTCATTTGAGTTGGATTGGGGACACGGTGGTTGTCCACTGGAGCCCGATAGCGGATGGGGATTCGGTGGTGATTTTCCTTGATTCTCTTTATACCACTGAGGGATGCAGGACACAATTTCATTGATTGCGTTAAGTGGTGATGAAAACCTATGTTTTATCAATAAGTTATGATGGGACAAATTATTTCGGGTGGCAGAAGCAACCCAATGTCCCGACGGTTCAGGGGGAACTGGAGAGGTGCCTTCGTAAACTTTTTTCCGCGGATGTAAAGACCGTTGGGGCATCGCGCACCGACCGTGGAGTGCACGCCCTTGGGCAGATAGTTTCCTTTGAGGCGCCGTCGGAGAAATACCCGCCGCAGGACCTCGCCCGGCGACTGAACAGAATGCTTTCCCCGGATATAGCCGTTAACGGCGCCACATTGGTTGAGGGCAAGTTCAACGCGCGATTTGATTCAAAGGGGAAAATCTACAAGTATCGTGTAATCACCCGGAAAGACCCGTTTCGGGCGAAATATGCGTTTTTGTGGGAGATTTTGCCGGATGAAAATCTTGTGGCGCGTTTGAATGAGATTGCGGGGATATTTCTGGGGGAGCACGATTTTTCGGCGTTTTCCATTGTCAAGGACCTTCCTGAAAACCCCGTCTGCACGATAAATCGTTCGGAATGGCGCCTTGAGGGGGACGAGTTGGTATACTTGATTGAGGGTAACCGGTTTTTGCACAAGATGGTGCGGGCATCAGTTGGAGCGATGATTGAGATGATTTCCGGAAGGTTGGAAATCAGCGAGGCAAACGAAATGTTAACTACGGGGCGCCGGGTTAAGGAGTTTCGTTTCGCGCCGCCACAGGGGTTGTTCCTCATTAAGGTTTTGACCGACCTTGAATTATGCTCATAGATCAAGGTGGAACAGACTGAACGGGGGAGAGAGCCTTGGGTAACTTGGGTAATGTGAACAGGTTGGAAATATCTGGAACTTAAATTTCAAGTTTACATAATGTTTATATTGTTTAATTTTCTCCCTCAAAAACTCCGGGCTGTAGCGAACCGTCTCCAGTTTTTCAATCTCCACAAGTTTCGGTCCGCCGTATTTGTATGAGCCGTCTTTGTTGCGCTTGGCGTTCCACGAATACGGAACACGGCGCATATACAGGCGGTAATACGCCGCCCCTCGGTCTGCGCCGTAGATGTCGCACAGTTCGTCGTAAATTGGCTTGAGTTTCTCCTGACTTTCGTCCACGAGGCGGTCTAAAAGGATGTAAAGTTGTGCTCCGCCGCCGCTCCAGACGATGTATGAGGGTTTTATCGGCGCCTCGGCAATCCGCCTCTTGATTTCCAGACGGAAAATGTCTGGAGGCAGGTTGCGGTCGTTGTCCACATCAAGCACCAAAGACCCCACAAGACCTTTAACCCCCGAACGCAACTGTCGGGCTGCACGGTCTTTCCGCCCTCGCAGAAGTTCCAACTGCGCCACACCATCCGAAAGCGTCAAAATCGGATTGTAGAAAAAGTGCCAGAAGACCAAGTCGGGATATCGGGAGACCGCCGCATACCACCACGAAACTATCTGGTCTGGCGCAACGAAATCCTCAATACTCTGTCCGCCCCAGTAAAAGCCAACACGGACTTTTGCTCCAGCGGGATATTCGCCGCCAACGGCTAAAACCTCACGGAAAAATTCTTCAAC
>JAMOPH010000065.1 GCA_027064665.1 bacterium
AATCGTCCGCTGGACAAATTTCCGCGCCGCCGAAAGACCGCCATCAAGGTATATCGCCGCGACAACTGCCTCATACACATCCGCCAGAACCGAACTGCCCAGATAGAAATCCTCGTCCTTTTTGTAAACCACAAACTTATCCAGCCCGATGATTTTAATCATATCCGCAAGCGCGATGGTGTTGACCAGAATTCTGCGGAGTTCGGTCAGCGTGCCCTCGGGGGCATCGGGATACTTGCGGTAAAGCCATTCGCCGACGATGAAATCCAAGATGGCGTCGCCCAGAAATTCCAGCCGCTGGTAGGAATCGATGTGGTGTTTCGCCGCCGTGGGATGAGTCAGCGCCCGGCGCAGAAGCGATAAATCGGAAAATTTATAGTCTATAATTTTTTCCGCCTCGGTTTTCCGCCTGAAAAGTTTCATCTAAATATTATATCAAATTTGGCGGCAGAGCGAAAGATTTTTAGAAAGGCGGAGCCAATCACTGCAGATTTTTGAGGATATCCATCACTGTCCGGACGGCGGCGGAAAAACTCTGCGGGTTTGCGATGCCTTTGCCGGCGATATCGTAAGCGGTGCCGTGGTCGGGGCTGGTGCGCGGCACGGGAAGCCCCAGAGTTATATTGACCCCCGTGTCAAATCCGAGGGTTTTGAGGGGAATCAGCCCCTGGTCGTGATACATCGCAAGATAAGCGTCATACCTTTCCCGCAGGGCTGGCAGAAATGCCACATCGGGCACAAGTGGTCCCTCGGCGGAAATCCCTCTCCGGCGGGCAGAATCTATCGCCGCAGAGATTTCGGTCTCCTCGTCGCCGATTGCGCCGCTTTCGCCGGCGTGGGGATTGAGCGCCAGAACACCAATTTTCGGAGATTTTATCCCGAACCAGCGGCGAAGGGCGTCATCGGTGCGGACAAGATGCGGCAGGATATTTTTTGCGGTGATAAAGTCCGGCACACGCCTTATGGGGATGTGCGTCGTCACAAGCGCCACACGGAAATTGCCGGAAAAGAGCATCATTGTTGTTTCGGCGCCGAAAATTTTGCCCAAAAATTCGGTGTGTCCGAAAAAATCGGGGTGCCCGGCAAGTTGAATAGCCCGCTTGGAGACCGGTGCCGTGACGAGTCCTTTCGCCTCGCCGCGAAGGCAGGTCTGCGCCGCCGCAAGAATGGATTTGAATGCCACTTCGCCGCATCGGGGGTCAATCCGCCCCACGGGAAAATCGGAATCGCCGCCGAGGTCAACGAACTCAAAGCGCCCGCCCCGAACCATATCCCAGAACCGATGCACCCAATCAAATTTTTCGGCAAGTCTTTTGAATATGCCGGCGGCACCGAAAAGGACAAAATCAAAATCGCTTTCGGCAAAAGCGGGCAGGGACTTTGCCACGACCTCATACCCAATTCCTGCGGGGTCGCCGCAACTTATGGCGATTTTTTTTCTCATCTCTCAAGGACCTCGTCAACCGCCTGCATAACCTCGTCCTTTTTGAAGAAAAATATGGACGAAGACTCCCGATAGACGCCTTCGCTTTTCCACTCGTGGCGGAAAGTTTTCAGCGCCTTGCGGACATCGGGGTCATCGGCAAAAGGGCGAAGCGCCCGCACCAAATTTATCAAAAACGGCTTTATCTCATCTTTGGGAAGAGGGTCCACATATATCACCCAGTTGCCCAAAAGTTCCAAAAGAATCTGCTTGGCGTATGGAGTTCTCACCTCGGAGAGGACATCAACTATAAATCTGCGCACCTGCGGGAAAAACAGCAGAATCTGGCGAAGATAATAATCCTTGACAGGGTTGGGGTGCCTTGCGATTTCCTCAACAATTTCTTTGCGGAGTTCCGGGTTCGCCTCAAGGAAAAGCGCCTCAATGGCAGACTCTATCCTTTCCGGCGGGTAAATCATCAGAAAGAAAAAAATCTGCTTTCTTATCCGAACATCTCTGTCGTTGGTCGCCATCAGAAGAAGGGGCAACATCCACTCCTTATCAAGTTTGATTCCGAGGCGGAAGACATTGATGGTGCGGCGCAGTTGCTCGGAGTCTATTATGTATCCTTTGTCGCTTCGGTTGAGACGCCCCATATTTTTGATGTATTCCTCAATCACCTGCTTTGCGATATCTCTGTGAGGCTCAAGCAGTTGTGCGGCAATCGTGGTGAAATCCCCGGACTGGGTTCCCAGTTGCTCTATGATAATTCTTGTCACGGTTTCGCCGTCAAGTTTTTCTATAATACCTTTGAGTTCCAAATCCACCGACAGCGCCCGCTGTCCAATGGAAGCGAACAATTTTCGCAGGGTCTCCGGCGAGGAGAGCCCCTGGATAAAGGTCTCAAAGTCCGAAAGCGCCTCAAAGGACATCTCCTCTTTGGCACGCTTTTCGTATTCTCTGTATATCCGCAGCACCGCTGAAAACTTGCGGGAAACGATTAAAAGCGAAGCAAAAAACACCAGCGCCGCAGTGAGCACTTTCGCCACAGGTTCGGAAGGTTTTGTGGATTCTTTCTGTTCCAGAAGTTCCTCAAGCAGAAAGCCTGTGGCGGCGTCATCGCCGACATTGAACGCAGTCTCAATCAATGTCCTGAAAGCCTCGGTTGCCCAGACAATTTCCCGCTCATCAACATAGCCCACCAGTGTTTCCACAAGTTTTTCAAGGAGTCTGGGATTGCCGGTTTGAATCATCCGCTCAACAGTGTTGGCGAAATCATACTGGAGTCTTTCGCTCCAGCCTTCCTCAAGCGCCCTTTTGAATGTGTCCTCGGCGGTGTTGAGGAGAGAGACCTCGGTCAGCGTGAAATCCTCGGCGAGAAGTTCCTGCGCCTCATCAACCTCCATTGTGACCTCATCCGCAATCTGGCTGACTCTTTCCAGAAACAGTTTTTTCGCCTCCTCGGACAGATTTTCCTGCACCGTCTTTATGAGTTCCCAGAGTTGCCTTTCTGTCTCGGAGAGTTCCTCCTCCGATTTGTCCATAAGCCCCTCTCTGCGGACAATTGCGGCAAGAATTTCCGCCACATCATACTCATCGCCCATCTCAATTGCCCGGGAAAGAGGGGTCATAACCTCTTCGGTGTCCGCCTCTTCAGAAGCCAGAATTTTTTCTATCACATCGGCGTGTTTCGCAAGGATTTCGGTAAGAATTTTTTTCTGCTGTTCGGTCTCGTCAACATCACCGGTGACAGCGACATATTTTATCCTGTCCACCAAAATATTGTCTATGCCCAATTTTTCCAGGTATTCCTCAAGGTCTTTTTTCTCCTTTGTCTTTCCCGGCTCCCTGACCAGAAAACGCATAAAATTGACAAATTCCTCAAATTTGAGTTTCTTGTTGAAGGTGATGCTGAAAATCCCAAGTTCGTTGAAGTCCTGAACAAACCGCTGGGTGAAATAGGTCTGCTCCATAGGAACCCTGTCAAACAAAAGTTGATCCCTGCTGACACTGAGAGTAAAAGAGGGGACATAGTTGAACAATTCCCTTATCAGGGAAAAGGTCTCCTCTATCGCCTTTTTTGAGACGGCGTGGTCCTCGCCATACATCTCCATCCGTTGGAGGGCAAGATGCATATTCTTTACGATGAGGAGAGGCAGTTGGTCTTTGCTATGTGTAAGTTGGGCGTCCATAGAGGAAATTGTTAAAAGCAAAAGCCGGGCGCAGGAAAAATTCCCGCCCGGCGTTAAATTATAACACAATTTGAGGTAGTGTCAA
>JAMOPH010000066.1 GCA_027064665.1 bacterium
AGGAAAATTTTTGCCACACCGTCAAACGCAATTTCTGCTGTCCCGCTGACTGTGTCCCACTGACCGGCGGCAAGCGTCTCCGGCGAGAGGGAAACCTCCACGCCCGGATACGGAAACGCCAGCACCTGTGAGGGGTCTCCCATCAGAATATACTGGCTGTCGTGGTTGTTGATGCTGGTGTAAAGTCCCGCCCGGGCTGCCACCAGCGCCCCGGCAATTGATATCGGCTCATCGCCGAAAAGATACTCCACAAGGCGCCTGTTGAGCGCCTGATTGCTCCCTGCAAAGGAACCCCCCGTGGCGGCAATTGTCGCAATTGCCCCGCCGGGATATTTCCTCACCAGAAGTTCGGAAATGCACTCCTTTCCATTGAGGTAGTAGAACTGGGACACATAGCACGAGAACGCCGTCACCAGGGGGAGTTTCCCGTCATTTTCGTAACTGCTGAGGTCACCGGGCATATTCATAATGTGCTCGTGTGCCCACAGGTGGTAGTTCCCGTGCCCGATGTAGTTTATCAGCACGGCGCCGGTGTTGAATTTGTCTATAAGCGCCTGCCGGGCAAGGGGCTTTTTTCCCGACGGCGTCCTCGGATACTCAATAAGATAAATCGGGTCGGAGATTATCCGTGCGGGGAAAACCGACTCCACCAGTTCGCTGGCGTTTATGGTGTATGAGAGATTGTCGTGCCCGCCGTCGGTGCGGTATTCGTCGTCGCCGATTGGCACCGCAGTTATTCTCCACACGCCAAACGGCGCACAGGTGCTGTAATCGGACATCTTTTTGACAAACTGCTCAAGTTCCTCCTGACTGCGCACAGGGATTCTCCCCGTGAGCGTCTCCACAAACCCGTCGCCGTCGCTGAATGTGGCGTAAAATGCGTCGGATTGGCGGTCGGCAGCCATCGCCGGCGGGAAATATATCGCCGCATCGGTCAACCTGTGGCGGAAATCGTAGTGCCCATCGCCCACAAACACTGCATACACCGGCTTGGGCGCAGGAAATGTGTTGTATGCGTAGCACAGAAAATTCCTTATCGCCGTGGGGTCATACCTGCCGAAACCGAACTGGCGCATAATCTCCTCAACGGTCACAGTCGCCGGCGAAAATCCCCTGTCCCGAAGATAACTCTCCAGCGACGAGGTGTTGAACATCCGGGGAGCGAGTATTATGTAATCTGTTCCGGGGTTGTTCTCGGCGAAATTCCACAGGTCAAAGTTTCTCTCCTCCACCGGCTCGGGGAAAGGCTCGGTCGCAGAACGCACGAACACGAAGTATTCCCTGTCGCCGGGCTGGTCCACAAAGTAGGTCTGTTCGCCGTCCTGATGCACGGCAAGTTGCCTTATGGCGAAAATATCGCTGACATCAAGCACCGTCGGGACCTCATCAAACCCGGAGAGGACATATTTTACATTGCCCGTGGTGTCGCTTTCCCGGGTGTAGAAATGCAGAACGCCGTCGTGGGGCTGGAGATTTATGGCGTAGTTTATCTCAACCCATTTGAAATACACCGTGGAGTCATTGTTGCTCCCGGGACTATAGTGCGCAATCACCGAGTTTGACCCGGGCTGAAGGTTTTCCACCCATTGCGGCGAACTTATGTAGGAATACTCCGCCCCGTTGCATTCCAGAATATCAAGTCGGGAGGATGGTCGCACCGTTATTCCGCCGTTGGGGGAAACCTCCTGCGTTATGCGGGGGTCCGAAAAATACACCCCCGCCTCGCTATAGACCAACTGCCAATACCAGCCGTTGCCGGTGTATTCGTCAAACTGCAGGTTCTCGCCGATATGGGTGAATGTCCATCCATAATGGAATTCCGCCACGGGGTCGGAAAATTCCAGCGGAAAGAGCCGTTTTGCCGCAGAGTCAAACTCGCCGCCGATGGCAACCCAGTATGAGACCGAATCGCAGTAGGGGGAATCGTGCCACTGCCCCAGTCTGTTTTCTGCGGTCCACCACTCGGGACCGGGCGCATACACAAAAAGCGTCTCGCCGTCCTCAAAGGCGCCGTCGTCATCGCCGACAAAAAGCAAAGGAATTTCCCCGAGGGTCGGAAGCGGCTGACTGGCATCAAGCGGCAATGTGCCGACACCGTAGATGAAGACCCTGACCGAATCCGGCGAGATTTCTGCGGGGTTCAGCCCTGCCCCACGGAACCAATCGGCGGTGATTGCAAACACTCCGCCTTCCCGCACTGCGACACGATACCACACATTTGCTTTTGCGAACACATTTTCCGGGATTTCAAAATCGGTTGTGGTCCTGCGGAAATTTTTTGCCTGCTCGTAGTTTGCCAGAAGCGCCTTGAGGACGGGTTCAAATTTACCCTCATCCACATAGCCGCCGCTGACCCCAGAAAAGCGCAGCACAGCCACCACCGAATCCGCAATCCGCAGGGTCTGGGTCGTTGGATTGTAGTCTATGGGTGTTATCACAAGTTCGCCGAACCGCTGGGAACGCAGATTTCCTCTGTCGGTATAACTGACGCTGACCGATTTGCGCCGGTAAAGTTCCCATCGGGGCGGCACGGGCATACTTTTTATCTCTCCCTTTTCCCACCAGAACGAATCCTGCGGGGCAACAGGATATTCAATCTTTTCCGCCCGGTGCCAGTAGACGAAAAATGTGTCCAGCCAGACGGAATCATAAGCAGGGATACCCACCGGCACAATGAACGATGGAATGGACGGACCGCCGGCGGGGGATAACACCTGTCCCGAGGGCGCCGAAAGTTTCACGAATTTCCCGTGCGGAGTTTCCACAACAGTGCGCTCAATAAAGGGAGTGATTAGAGTCACTCTCACACCGTTCTCCGTTGGAACCACCCGGGAGTAGCGAGCACCAAAGGATAAACCAATATAAAAAATTACGGCAAGCAGTATTGATATTTTTCCTCGCATAGTCCCTTCCGTTGATTGCCCAACTTTCTCCTTGTCAATATATTAAATAGACAGGCATAAGCAAGGGGAACGGGGAGTGTTTTGCAGAATTCTGCTGACTCTTTTGGTTTTGTTTGCCCTGTGCGGCGGAGAACTGACGATAAAATGGTATTTCCCCTTTGACGGCGTTTACGCCGACAGGATGCTTTTCGGCAGTTCCCCCGCAGTGGCGGATTTGGGCGTAAACTCCGTCGGCGGAGAGCCGGACAACTGCCTTGAAATCGTCGTCGGCAGCGATGAGGTTGACTCGCCGTATGAGCCGTATTACGGTGTCTGGCGATGCATTGACGCCACCGGCTCGCTGGAGTGGTATCTTCTGACGCTGACCGATGAAGCCCGTTCCAGCCCTGCGATTGATGATTTCTGGGGGGACGATGGTTTGGGGGACTCAATCCCCGACATCGTCGGCGGGACGACATCGGGCTGGTCGGTTGAGGCGTTTTCCCGCGATGGGCACTTTCTCTGGCGGTTCGGCGAGGTCACCGGAAGTGGCGCATATCTGTGGCACTCCTCGCCGGCGGTGGCGGATATAGACCCCTTCGTCCCCGGAAAGGAAATCGTCATCGGAAACTCCAACGCCGACTGTGCGGCGGTGTTCTGCCTTGAGGGCGATATCTCCGATAGCACCGACGACGGATACACCGGATACAATTGGGCGACTCACTCCTGCTGGGACACATACATCGGCGCCGACGGGACAGACTGGGATGTCCTGTGGTTTTTCAACACCGTCGGACCCATAGTTTCCAC
>JAMOPH010000067.1 GCA_027064665.1 bacterium
CCGAAATTTTGCGCCTGCTGGCGGAATTTTTCCATCAGGTCAAATCCGCCCACGGGTTCGGGAAAGCCGGGATAGTTCTCCACGATATCGGTGTTTATTATCTGTCCGCCGGGGATTGGGTTTTTCTCCAAAATTATGTGGTTAACTCTTGCACGGGCGGCGTAAATCCCGGCGGTCAGCCCTGCAGGTCCTGCGCCCAAGATTACCAAATCATATCTTTCATCAAGCGAATTTTCTCCAACGCCAAGGGAAATTCCTATCGGTGTCATCGTTTCCTCCTTGGACCAGTTTCAAGGTCGTTTCTCAAAAAAATGGCGGGTATTTTGAGGTCAAGGTTAAAGTTTTCTCAGACACTTTGGCGAAAACTCTTGATTTTTAGGTTATTCTAATTACCATTAAATATGGAAAAGGAGGAAATAATGGATATTAATTACAAACTTATGTTTGAGGAAATAAATGATGCAGTTTTCATTGAGGACTTTGAGGGGAAGATTTTTGAGGTTAACCGCAAAGCCTGCGAACTGTTTGGATATTCTCGCGAGGAATTTTTGAAAATCAAAGTGTTTGATATTATCCCAGATGAGGTGAAACAAAATGTTTTTGACCTTCTGAAGGAGTTGAGAACAAAGCGAAGTCTCACACTGCAGACCAAAAATATAGCCAAAAGTGGAAAAGTTCTGGATGTTGATGTCAGTTTGCGCCTTTTGACATTAAATAATGGTGAATATATAGTTGCTATTGTTCGTGATATCTCCGATCTGGTTGAACTTCAGCAAAATTATAAAACTCTCGCCGAACTTTCCCAAAATGTGATCCTCGTCCACGACGGCAAAAATGTATTGTTCGCAAATCGGAAACTGTATGATCTGTTCGCCATACCCTATGATACCCAGATTGATATACCCTATCTTATTAGTTTCGCGGATTCTGAATCGCAAAAGATTTTGAAAGAGGCAGTCAGCAAAAGGTTGAAGGGAGAGCCGGCTCCCAGTGAGTATGAGATTTCGGGCAGAAATTTTGATGGTGAGCGCATAAACTTGCTCGCTTACGCCACCCGCATAACCTACAACCGCAAACTCGCAATTCTGGTAAATTTTGTTGACATCACCCGCTTTCGCCAGATGGAACGCAAGTTGAGATTCCTCAACACCTTGCTGAAAGCCATCAGTGGAGTGAACCAACTTATTGTCCGTGAAAAGGATATCTCAAAAGTCCTTGATGGTGCAGCGCAGTTGCTCAAAGGAGTGAAGAATTATGAGAGCGTTTTCTGCATCGCCGATGCAGGAGAGGGGATGATTTTCCCGTCAGATGCAGAAATTAGAGATAAGTTAAAGCATATCCCCGCAAGTAAATGGAGGGAGACCGTCGGTGGACTGAACTCTCCGGCTTTTGTCCGGGATATCGCCGCGGTTGAGGATGAAATTGACGAGGAGATACTCAGATGTTCCCGGTCTATGTCCGCCCGGGGTGTTGCGGTGATCCCCATATCCTACAGAGGTAAAAATTATGGTCTTTTGTGCGTTTTGACCCGTGAGCCGAACGAATGGCTTGACGAGGAGAAAAAACTTTTGGTTGAGGTCGCCGAAGACCTCGGATTTGCCGTGCATTCTTACATACTGGAGCGGGAAAAATCTGTGGCTCTTAAAAAACTTGCCCAGAGCGAATATCTATACAAGACCTTGGTTGAGACGGCGCCTCTGGCTATCACCCTTCACGACGGAAACAGATTCATATTCGTGAACAGAGAGTTTTTGCGGATGACCGGATACGAAAGTTTTGAGGAACTGGAAAATATCAGGGTGGTTGACCTTCTGATACCCGAAAGCCGAGAGGTTGCTCAGGAGGCTATCAACAAAATGCTCGCCACCGGGGAGCCGTTCCCACTGGTGGAAGACGAGATAATCTGCAAAGATGGCACCCACCATTTTGTTGAACTTGCGGCGGCGCCGGTGGAACTTGACGGCAAAAAATACATCCTCATCGTCGGCAAGGACATAACCCAGCGCAGGCGCGCCGAGCAGGAGGCAAAATCCCTGCAGGAAAAACTTTTGCAGGCGCAAAAACTTGAGGCTATCGGAAGGCTTGCCGGCGGCATCGCACACGAGTTCAACAACCTGCTCAACGGGATAATAGGCTATGCCGAGTTGCTCAAGGAAAATGTCTCGGTCGCCTCGCCGGCGTTTCGCTATGCTGAACTTATCCTCAAAACCGGTCTTGATGCGGCGAAACTTACAAGGCAAATTCTCAGTTTCTCCCGCAAGGCGCCGAGGGAAAACCAGCCTTTCTCCCTCAATCACGCAGTGAACGAGGTGGTGGAGATAATCAAGCAGACGGCGCCCCGCAATGTGGAGATAATCACAGACCTTTCCCCACAGCAGGTGATAGTCAAAGGCGATATGGCGCAGATTGAGCAGGTTATTATGAACCTGTGCGTCAACGGGTTTGATGCTATGCCCGCCGGCGGGAAACTGACGCTTTCCACCGACATCGTTGAGGCGGGTGAAGGCAAATATGTGGAACTTTCCGCCGGGAAATATGCCCGCCTTGCCGTTGAGGACACGGGCATCGGAATGAGCGAGGAGATAATCAAAAACATTTTTGACCCGTTTTTCACCACCAAAGAGCCCGGCGAGGGCACAGGGCTGGGGCTTTCAATCGCCTATTCCATCGTCCACGAGCACGGCGGACACATATATGTTGAGAGTGAGGAGGAGGTCGGCTCACGGTTTGAGGTTCTTCTGCCGCTGGCGGAGGGGGAGACCTCTGTCGCCGAGGTGAAACCCGAACACCACGGCAAGCCCGAGGGCGCAGAGACCATCCTTGTCGCCGATGACGAGCCTGTGCTGCTCAATCTTTTGGTGGATTTGCTCCAGAGCCGGGGGTATCGTGTCCTGACCGCCGGCAACGGCGCCGAAGCGGTGGAACTCTACAAAAAACGCTGTGATGAAATTGACCTCGTTCTGCTGGATGTCCTTATGCCCAAGATGGACGGTCTTGAGGCGCTGAAGGAAATCAAAAAGATTGACCCGAGGGCAAAAATTCTTGTGATAAGCGGCTACGCCCAGATGGACAAAATTGACAGTTGCCTTGAGGCGGGGGCGCTGGGATTTGTCAAAAAGCCGTTCCGCATATCCGAACTCTCCGAGAAAATCTGGGCGGCACTTCACGGTTGATATTCCCGCAAATTCGCTTATCTTTCCTGCACTATGGAGGGCGGAAAGACAATTACAGTCCGGGTTCCCGAGGACATCATCCCCTGCCGGCTGGATGTGTATCTGGTTCAGCAGGGGCTGGGGCTTTCCCGCAGCCAGATTCAGAAACTGATTCGGGCGAAAAAAATCCGCGTGGTGGGCAAGGGCACCAAGCCCAACTTCATCCTGCGCGGCGGCGAGACAATTGAGGTTGAAATCCCCGAACAGGAGGAGTTCCGCCTCATCCCGGAGAACATCCCGATAGACATAGTTTACGAGGACGAGCACCTTTTAGTGGTCAACAAGCCGCCGGGGATGGTGACTCATCCCGCCCGGGGGAACTGGCAGGGCACACTTTTGAACGCTGTGCTGTATCACACCGGGAAATTGTCCTCGGTGGGCGGAGATTTCCGTCCGGGGGTCGTCCACCGGCTTGATAAGGACACCTCGGGACTTTTGATATTTGCCAAGCGCGCCGCGGTTCACCTTCACCTGTCGC
>JAMOPH010000068.1 GCA_027064665.1 bacterium
AATCGCTCGCTGGGACGGAAAAGACAACAGCGGCAACCCCGTCCCGCAGGGAGTTTATATGTATGTGATAGAATCCGCCGGCGAGATTGTCTGCAACGGAACGGTGACGGTGGCAAGGTAAAATTCCCATATTTCCCACAACTCAAGAAGAGACCTTTTGCACTCCGCAGGGCAACTTTTTGCCTTTGACTTAGCGGAAATATAGCCTTAATTTTGCAAAAATGGGATGCAAAAGGAGGCTCACAGATGAGACGAGTTCTGTGGACAATCGTTGTGCTTTTCGCCCTGAGTGCGGTCGCACCCGCTATGGTGGGGATGTATTCCGGCAAAAAACCCGATATGCGTGTGGGGGAACTTCTTTTCGAGCCCAAAAGCAACGAGGCACTTCCAGCGATAGAAAAATTCGCCGCCCAGCACGGCGGGAAAATCCGCAAGGTAACCAAGGTGCTCCAAATCTATTTGATGACATTCCAACCGGTGGTTCCCCGAGAAGAAATAGACCGCCTTCGCCGGGAAAACCCCAAAAAATTCTGGGAAGAATACGAAAAATGCCGCCAGCAGGTTCTTGATGTCGTCACCGAACTGGAAATGACCGGACTCGTCGCATATGCCCAGCCGAATTTTATCTATTATATCGCCTACACGCCCAACGACCCATACTTTGTTGATGACGGCGCCTACGGACCCGACGAAGGACCCGACCAGTATGGGTTTTTTATCACCAACTGCGAGGGCGGATGGGATTTCACCACCGGAAGCAGGGATGTCCTTTTGTGCATAATAGACAGCGGCGTCGATGTGGACCATCCCGATCTGGCGGACAATATCTGGATAAACCCCGGCGAGGACATTGACGGTGACGGGGAACTGTATGACCTTGACGACCTCAACGGTGTAGACGACGACGGCGACGGCTATGTTGACGACCTTTTCGGATATGATTTTGTAGGCGGAAATGTCGGAGATATGTCCGATACCATCCAACAGGATTGGAACCCCGACATTCATTATATGGGGGATGACGGCTGGGGCGAACCGGATCCATCGTGCGGACAGGGAGATAGCACCACCGATATAGGAGTTTCTCACGGCACTCATTGTGCCGGAATCGCCGGTGCAGTAATGGATAACGAACTTGATTTCGCTGGTGCCGCAGGGCACATATCCATCGTCCCTGTGCGGGTTATGACCCCGGCGGGCTCCGGTTATTCCAGCGATATGGTGGCGGGTATAGAATATGCCGGTATAATAGGTGCAGATGTGGCAAACCTGAGTTTCGGCGGGATGTTCGGAATGGTTGACACCGCTGTGGTTAGGGCGTGCCAGTTCGCTTATGAACACGGCGTTGCTTTGATTGCAGCGAGCGGGAACACAGGAATGAACTGGGTAGAATCGCCGGCATCGTCTCCCTATACTCTCGCCGTTGGCTCTTTTAACTCTCACAGGGAACGTTCGCTTTTCTCCAGTTACGGTTCAGAACTTGATGTCCTCGCTGCCGGCGGCGACATTACAATCTACGGATGGGACTATATCCCTACTGAGGTTATATGGTCCACCTGGGTTGCGAGCATCTACGATGCAGAAACCCTCGGAGTTGAACCCGGAACCCATACTATAGGAATAGCATATGGCACTTCTATGGCGGCGCCGCAGGCGGCAGGTCTTGCCGCACTTATAAAGTCCATCTGCCCGGATATCTCCCCCGACAGCGTGTATAATATAATCCGCAACACGGCGCAGGATGTGGGCGCCCCCGGCTGGGATTCCCAGACGGGCTACGGAATTATTGATTTCGAGGCGGCGCTGAGTTCAATCTCGGCTGTGAAGGAATCCCCCAAGCCGAACCAGATTGCGATGGAGATTTTCCCAAATCCGGCGAACCCAACCGCCACGGTGAAAATCACCCTTGATAAGCCCCAGCGCCTGTCGGTGAAAATCTATGACATCTCGGGAAAAATGGTGGCGAATCTTTTCACCGGCGAACTTGATGCGGGAACGCACTCGTTCACCACGCCACCGCTGAAATCCGGCGAATACACTGTGAGGGTCGCAAGTCCTCGTTTTGCGAAAATGCAGAAACTGACCATAGTCAGATAAAATCCGGAGCAAATATGGGCAGATTTGACAAATACAGGCGGGAAAAACCCAAAACCGGCTGGGAAAAGGCAAAACCATATGTGCTGGGTATAGGAATCCCTGTGCTGGCGGTGGTGGCTGTGATCGTTCTGGCGGTGACTTTGTTTTCCCAGCGAATTCACGAGCCGGCAGAGGTCGTGGTGGAGACGGAACTTCCGCCGGTGAACCCGATCACATCAACCCAGACGGCGTCATCTCAATCAGCAGGTGGAAACCAGACCGCAGGGCAACCCCAGCAGACCACCACTCCCTCGCCGGCGCCGGTGTCAGCCGTGGAAACTTCAGCAGAAACAGCCGCAGCCGCCGAAACTGTGCAGGCGCAGCCGTCCCAGCAGGCATCCGACAGCACAGTTATGGTGCTTGACACCGCCAAAGTCCGCGAGTTGGAGATGAAAAAGGTTCAGGAGGAAATCGCCCAGATGCGCCAGCAGTATCACGAAAACCGCGTCAGACTTCTGCAGGAGGCGGTGAGGTTTCTCCGCGGGCGGCACACCCAGCGGGCAGTCAAGGCGAAAGGGGCGAATTTCAAGAAATTAGCCGAACAACTCCGCCAGAAAATCAACGAATTTCCCCAGCCGTCGTCGGAATATGAGAAGATGCTGTGGGATGCGCAGAAAGAGGAACTTGCCAAAACTGCGGATTTTCTTGAGAAAATCGGCAATCGGGTCGCCGCAACCAACGGAGTTGAGCGCAGAATGCGCGCGACCGCAAACGCTCTGGAATCGGAAGGAGCGCCGTGAAACTTGAACCGTTCATAGCGCTGAGGTATATCCGCTCAAAGCACGAAAATCGCTTCATAAATCTGGTCACATTTTTCTCCGTGGGCGGGATTCTGATCGGCGTGGCGGCGATAATCATCGTCGTCTCAATTATGAACGGGATGGAGAGCGAAATCCGCTCGCGGATTTTGGACACCACCGCCCACATCACGGTGTTCTCGCTCAAAAGGCCGGGAGTCACCGACTGGCGGGCGCTCGTCAAAAAAATTGAGGACTATCCCGATGTGGTTGGGGCGTCGCCGTTTGTGCAGTCCAAGGGGGCGATTGCCGGTCCCAAAAGCAGCGACGGCGTGCTAATCCGCGGGATTGACACCACCTACGAACCGCACACCAGCAAACTTCCCGCAATGGTGATAGAGGGCGAATATTCGCTGGCGGCACCGGATTCCGGACTGCCGGAGATACTTCTGGGGGTGTATCTTGCGGACCAGATTGGCGCGCGGGTCGGCGACACGGTGGCGATTTTCGTCCTTCGCAAAAATTCGGTCTTCGGTGCGCAGAAACCGGTAGTCAAAAAGTTCGTGGTCGCCGGAATCTTTGAGACCGGGATGTATGACTACGACGCAATTTTGTGCTATATCCCGATTTCGGTGGCGCAGAAAATGTTCGGGCTCGGCGAGGCGGTCACCGGGATTCAGGTCAAAATCAAAAATTTTTACAAGGCGCCGCAGGTCGCGAAAAAACTTATGGATTATATCGGCTTCCCATACTACACTATACCGTGGACGGAGACAAATAAAAACCTTTTCTCGTGGATG
>JAMOPH010000069.1 GCA_027064665.1 bacterium
AGGGTGAAGGTATCCCCGACGGCGCAGGTCTCCGGCGAGTAGAGGACCTCATCCACCGTGGCGCCGGAAATTGTCGGCGAGAACTCCGGTACGCAGGATTCCGTCCCGCAGTTGCGCAGATAGAACCGTATTGTGTCGGTGGCGCCGGGCTTTACCCTGCCCGGGGCGATATCGTCAACACAGATGAACGGTCCCTCGCCGATGACCTCAATCGTGTCCAGAAACAATTTATGGAAACCTGCGGGGTCCCAGATGGCAATCTCCACCGGCGATGTGGTGACCGGCTCAATCCACAGGGTCGCATACCCCTCGCCGGCGGTTCTGTCAAGGAGTTCGCCGTCCTGAATTGCGGCGGCACAAAATTTTCCGGGATAGTTGATGCTCACCGCGCCGCCGACCATAGGAATGGCATCGGGCAGGTCCAGCGATACCTCTGCGGGCTCATCCCGCCAGATTGTCATCCCGGTCTCGCCCAAAAGATTGATTTCAAACAACTTCCACCGCCAGACATTCTCCCAGCGGGCGTAGGGGGCATAGCGGGCTTTCATAATCGCAATCGCCTCGCCGGCAGAGGGGGTCGTCTCAAAAATTGTCTTCCAGAACGCCCGGTCAAAGTAATCGGAGTATCCGTATCCGGGGTTTCCGGGGCTTCCCCAGCCGTAGCGGGAATTTCCGATAAACGCCGCCATCCCGCCGTCGGGGTTGGTGATAAAGTGCTCGGCGATGCAGTCGCGGTCAAACGCCGCGGGCCAACAGCCGATGGAATACATCACTCCGCAGTATGGGTAGTTGTAAAGCGCATCGGCATCAGGGATTCCGAAATATTCTCCGCCGCCGACCCCGATGAGCATATGATTAGCGTGCCCATCGTGGTTTGTGACGGAATACCCCGCGTTGAATGCATTGGTCACCGTGGTGAGGTTGGCGTTGCCCAGCGACTCATACAACCTGAGGAAGGTGAACCAGGCGGGGAAAGATTCATCCCGGACGATGTCTTTGCTCTCGCCGCCGGGGGTGTATGGGTCGGACCACAGCACCTGCCCGATGAACAGGGCATCGGCGCCGAACCCGCCGGGCGGGTCCTCGGTGTAGGTTAGATACTTTTTCAGCCATCCCTCAAATTCGTCCATTGTCTCTGCCGATACGCGCCCCACAAGGATATCGGGATACAGGTCAACAGAATCGGAGACCTGCCCGAAGGTGTCGTTGGCGTCGGCATTCCAACTGCCGTCAAGGTCGGCAAAATACAGGTCGGCGGGGATATCGTTCTCGTCGGGGTAGAATCCCGCCTCACAGTCCATAGCGAAGGCATAGCGGACGCCCAGAAGGGGCGTGTCGCCCAGAAGGAGCACCGCGGCGATTCCATCGTGCTCCCACATATCTTTTATGCAGTTGCGGATTTTTTCGGGCAGGTCGGCGCCGGGATATGAGGCGTTGATTTGCTCGGCAGTAATCAGCGTGTCGTTCCAGCCCTGCCGCCGCAGACTTAACCGCAGGCGCGCGGTGGTGTCCAACTCCGTCCAGTCCCCGTTCGGGGCGATGATGAGGTAATCTTTGGCGCCTAAGTCAACCGCCCAGATGTTCTGATACAGCGCCAGATTCTGCGGATTTATCACGGATGCGGCGGCAATCCGGCGTACGATGTCGGCGCTTTTCGGCGAGCGGCGCCCCGGCGTAGAAATTTCCGCCTGCGTGTATTCCACCTCAACCTCAAGGTGCGCCAGATACTCCACGGTCTTTGTCGCGGGATTGTAGCGAAGGGGGTATATCAAAACTCCCGCCACGGAAAACCCCGAAAGGTTGCCCGGTCCGGCAAATCGGACGGGATTTTCGGGGAACCATCTGTCCTGCCCGTAGATTTTCGGGTCCGGCGGGACGAACGAGGGCTCCGTGGCGATTCCGGGCATAGGGAGAATTGCGGGAGGCTGTATCGGCGCAAGGTCAATTCCCTCGGCGAGATGGGCGTATTCCGCCCGTGTTATGCGGATTGCAGTTGCCTTTGTCCCCGGAGGGAGAAGGATGTTTCTTGAAAGAACCGGTATTTCGGGCTCACCGGGGTTCCCGAAGGGCATACCGTCGGCAAGGCGGATATGAGTTCCGGTCCCGTTGGTGATTATCTCAAAGTCGGCGGGGGAAAAGTCTATCCCCACGCTCAAATTTCCCGAATATGCGGCGGAAAAGAGCGCAATCACTGCCGCCAGATGGAAAAGTCGTATCATATTGCCCTCCTGCTACTCGGTTGTGATTTGTGCCGGCATAAGGTATGCCGGTTTATTCTCAAACTCGTGGAGCAAAAAGTAGAGATTTATCCTCTCCAGAAGTTCTGCGGGCAGGATGTGGGCGAGCGCCGAGGCTTGAAGTTCCCGGGTGATGTCCCACAAAGTTTTTGGGCGGGGTCTGACCACAATTCTTGCGTGCCTGTCCGCGGGGATTCCGCACAGTTTTTCGGCGAAGCGGATGGCGTCCCACAGTCCGCCGAGGGTGTCCACTAAGGAGAGGCTGTCTGCGGCGAGGGCGCTCCACACACGCCCCTGCGCAACCGAATCTATCCACTCGTAGGTGGTGTCCCGCCCTGCGGCGGCTTTGGACACAAACTGATGGTAAATATCCTTGAGGGAGCGCTCAAAAATTTTGCGCTCATCGTCGGTGAGGGGATGGTCTCCGACGAGTATGTCGGCGAACCTGCCCCGCTTGAGTTTCTGCGGATGTGCCCCGATTTTCCTATACAGTTCCCCGAAATGCGGGCGCAGCATAATCACTCCGATGGAACCGGTCATCGTGTATGGGGTTGCGAAAATCGTGTCGGCGCCCATTGAGATGTAATACCCGCCCGATGCCGCCACAGAACTCATTGACACAATCACGGGCTTTTTCTTCGCCGCCCGGACAACCTCGTTGTATATTATGTCCGAGGTCAGCGCAGAACCCCCCGGACTGTCAACCCGCAGAACAATCGCCGAGATATTCCTGTCGTCGGCTAATTTGCGGATTGCCTTGGCGTATCTGTCCGGCGTGATAACATTCTGGTTCCATCCGCCTTTGCCGTAGATAATGTTCCCGCTGGCGACAACCAGCCCGATTGTGGTGTCGGAGTGTTCCCAGTGGGGCTTTGTGGCGCAGTATTTTGACACCGAGACAAGTCTGTCGGTGTGGTTCCCCACTAAGTCGTGCTTAAAATCGTTCCAGTATTCAATAGTGTCGGCGATTCGGAACCGGCGCAGGTCGGCGGCGGTCAGAATCGCATAGTCGTTGATGATTCTTTCCAGCGTGTCGGCGGGAAGACCATAGATTTCTTCCCAGTCCGATTTTATCTGCGCAAACAGGTCATCTAACAGTTTGTTATAACTTTCCTTCAGATAGACCGACATAGAGTCGTTGACGAACATCTCGCCGGCGCCCTTGTATTTTCCCATCTGGATGACATCAAAGCCCACGCCGATTTTCTCAAAGGTGCGCTTGAGGAAAAGCAGGTTTGCCATAATTCCGGGGGTTGAAAACTCCGCCTGCGGGGGAACCGCCACGCTGTCGCACAGCCCGGCAAGAAGCAGATTCCCGATATTCCCGTATTCAAAATAGCCATAGACCTTTTTGTTCGCCTTTTTGAAATCTCTGAGCGCCTGCGCAAGTTCCCAGGTGCGGGAAAGCCCCAGCCCATCGTAGCCTTTGAGAATTA
>JAMOPH010000070.1 GCA_027064665.1 bacterium
AAGCCCCGGTAAACGGCGGCCGTAACTATAACGGTCCTAAGGTAGCGAAATTCCTTGTCGGGTAAGTTCCGACCCGCACGAATGGCGTAACGACTTGGGCAGTGTCTCGAGGGAGGATCCGGCGAAACTGAAGCCGCGGTGAAGATACCGCGTACCCGCGCCGGGACGGAAAGACCCCGGGACCTTTACTGCAGCCTGGTGTTGGGTTCTGGCATATCGTGCGTAGGATAGGTGGGAGGCTGTGAAGCCCCGGCTCCGGCTGGGGTGGAGCCGCCCTTGAAATACCACCCTCGGTATGTCGGGACTCTAACCCGCGCCCTATAAGTACGGGGCGGGGGACAGCGCCTGGTGGGCAGTTTGACTGGGGCGGTTGCCTCCTAAAAGGTAACGGAGGCGCCCAAAGGTCCCCTCAGCCCGATTGGAAACCGGGCGTTGAGTGTAAAGGCATAAGGGGGCTTGACTGCGAGACCGACAGGTCGAGCAGGTGCGAAAGCAGGGCTTAGTGATCTGGCGTCTCTGAGTGGAAGGGGCGTCACTTATCGGATAAAAGGTACCCCGGGGATAACAGGCTGATCGGGCCCGAGAGTTCACATCGACGGCCCGGTTTGGCACCTCGATGTCGGCTCGTCGCATCCTGGGGCTGAATCAGGTCCCAAGGGTTGGGCTGTTCGCCCATTAAAGCGGCACGTGAGCTGGGTTCAGAACGTCGTGAGACAGTTCGGTCCCTATCTGGCGTGGGCGTAGGAGGCTTGAGGGGGTCTGCACCCAGTACGAGAGGACCGGTGCGGACGAGCCTCTGGTGCACCAGCTGTCCCGCCAGGGGCACCGCTGGGTAGCTACGCTCGGTCGTGATAAGCGCTGAAAGCATCTAAGCGCGAAGCACGCCCCAAGATGAGGCCTCCCGCGTGCCTTACGGCACCCTGAAGGGCCCAGGGAGACTACCTGGTTGATAGGCGGCAGGTGTAAGCGCCGCGAGGCGTTTAGCCGAGCCGTACTAATAGCCCGTGCGTCTTAACCAATTCTACCCCCGCCACAGAAATCCAGCGCACTACTTCTCCTCTTCAAATAAATTTTTCCCCACCCTCCATACCGCGGGGGAAACGCCCGGTCCCATTCCGAACCCGGAAGCTAAGCCCCGCAGGGCCGATGATACTTGGCGGGAAGCCGCCCGGGAAAGTAGGTCGAGGGTGGGGACTTTTCTTATAATATGACCCCCACCACATCAGTTCAAAAGATGAACCTCACACATACAGCACACAAAATTAAAGCATATGCAACCCTATTCTCCATCCTCTGGGCGAGTATCCTTCTGGGCGGAATTCATTATAAACTTCCCCTCATTGTCCTTACAATTACTGTACCGATTGGTATGGCAATCAGTTATGAGATTGCACAGAAGAAAAAGAAATATTCATTGCCACACCTTATTTATACAACTATTGGCTCAATTCTGGTGCTTTCTCCCTTCGGATGGCTGTTTATAATCGAAACCGATAGCGAACAAGTGATAAAATATTTCGGTCTACTCTTTGTCCTGTTAGCGTGGACACTGTGGTGGGAAACCGTGAAAAAATAACCCCTCTCAAGTCCATATATTCACCATTCTCCACAGACTAAAAATCTACAAATGGGTCCCGGCTTTTGCCTTTTTCACCAGCGCCGGGAAATTAAATTTTTATGCTTGCTTTGCCTCTCCCCCGCATTAGATTGTGTGATGATAAAAAAACCGGAGGTCAGGATGAGCGGGAACGCCTACCACAAACCCGTCTATTGGGACGGCGAGCGGGAAGTTCTTATGATTCTGGACCAGAGGAAACTACCGCACAAGGTTGAATACCTTGAAATCAAAGCCCTGCCCGAACTGATACAAGCCATAAAAACCCTTGCGGTGCGTGGAGCGCCGCTGCTTGGAATAGCGGCGGCATACGGAACATACCTTGGAATCCGGGATTTTGAGGGCGAAAAGGAAAAATTTTTGAACAAACTGGATGAGGTCATCGCCCAGATAAGCGCCACCCGTCCGACGGCGGTCAATCTTTTTGCGGCACTGCGCAGAATTCAGGAGACACTCCAACTTGCCAAATCCCTGCCGGTGGAAAAGATTAAGGAGAAAATCCTTGCCCTCGGGCACAGAATTCTTGAGGAGGAGGAGGGGCGCAGTTTTGCCATCGCCCGCAACGGCGCCGATATTCTGGGCACAAGCGTCCGTGTGCTGACACATTGCAATACCGGTGCGCTTGCCGCCGCCGGCGTGGGAACCGCCTTAGGAATTGTCTATGAGGGCTTTCAGCGGGGATATGTTGAGATGGTCTATGTTGACGAGACAAGACCTCTGCTTCAGGGGGCAAGACTTACCGCCTGGGAACTTTCGCAGTGGGGAATTCCCCATCGGATAATCGCCGATGGTGCGGCGGCGTATTTTATGCAGAAAGGCGAGATTGATGTGGTTGTCGTGGGCGCCGACAGAATTGTCCGCAACGGCGATGTGGCGAACAAAATCGGCACATACTCGCTTGCTGTGGCGGCGAAAAGACACGGAATTCCCTTCATAGTCGCCGCGCCCACAAGCACCTTTGACCTGTCAATCCTTGAGGGTGCGCAAATTCCAATTGAGATGCGGGATGAATCGGAGGTGCTGGAGTTTGCCGGCAGGCGCATCGCTCCCGAGGGGTCTCACGCACTAAATCCGGCATTTGATATAACGCCCGCATCACTAATTTCCGCCATTGTCACCGAAAGAGGGGTCATTGAAAAACCCAATATTGACAAAATCGCCTCGCATATAGGCGGTGGCTATATAGATTTGGCGGAACTTTGAGGAGGTCAATATGCAAATCATCACAGAATATATAAAACTTTCTACCTCTCCCGACGAACTTTATGATATAACCGGACAAATCGCAGAGTTTATAAGGAAAAATAATTTGAAAAATGGGCAAATTACCGTCTTTGCGGTGGGTTCAACCTGCGGAATAACCACAATAGAATACGAACCCGGCTTGCGGCGGGATTTTCCGGAGATGCTTTCCCGCATCGCTCCGAGGGGACACTATCATCACGATGCCACCTGGGGCGACGGCAACGGGCACTCTCATCTGCGCTCATCCCTTATCGGGACATCCTTTGTGGTGCCGGTGGTTGAGGGCAACGCGGTGCTGGGCACCTGGCAGCAGATTGTGTTCTGCGAGTTTGATATCCGCCCAAGACAGAGAAAGGTCATTCTCCAGTTCATCGGGGAGACGGCATAATTTTAGAAAACCTGATAGACCGCCGATATAGATATATATGAGGTTCTTATATCGTCGGTGTTTCTGCGGTGCCACTGTGGGGAATAGAATGCGGACAGTTCTGCACGCCAGCGTTCCCCCAGCCAGAGGGACAGCATCACAGAGAGGTCAACAAACACATAGTCCGAGAAGAACGAACCCGTATCGGGCAGATTAGAATAAAATCGCTTGCCGGAACTTATATCGCACATAAGCCACAATTTTTCGTAATTTAGATAATTAGCCGACATTGTAATTCCTGTTTCGGTGAATGATGCGCCCTCAAATTGAGGTTTTGCACTTTGAATACTAACCATCGGTCCTGCACCTATGCGCAGTTTAGATATATCCCTTTCAATTTTGCCTTCGGTGGAAA